>NZ_JAMXIO010000005.1:0-148977 GCF_059651515.1 Oerskovia sp. 140933 | reverse complement strand
ATTGCTCGTCGGGTGGAGGCGATCCAGGGGGATACCTCGAGTGCGGTGGGGGCGATCGGTGAGATCGCGGACATCATCGGGCGGATCAACGACTACCAGCTGACGATCGCTTCGGCGGTGGAGGAGCAGACGGCGACGACGACGGAGATGTCGCGGGGGGTGCAGGAGTCGGCGACGGGGGCCTCGGAGATCGCGGGCAACATCACCGGCATCGCGACCGCGGCGCAGGAGAGCGCGGTGACCATGCAGCGCATGAGCATCGCGGTCGACGAGCTGGCCCAGGTCTCGGTCGAGCTGCGCACCCGCGTGGCCCAGTTCCGGATCTGAGCCCCGGATGAACCCCACGACACCCACCACACCCACCCGCACGGCCGAGCCGGCCTGCGACCCGCGCTCAGGAGGCAGACCGTGATCCGGGTGCTCGTCGTCGACGACTCGGTCGTCATCCGTCGTCTGCTGACCCAGACGCTCGAACGCGACCCGGAGGTCACGGTCGTGGGCACGGCCGCCGACGGTCGGCTCGCCCTGGCCAAGGTCGAACAGCTCCACCCGGACCTCGTCACCCTCGACATCGAGATGCCGGTCCTCGACGGCATCGAGACGGTACGGGCGCTGCGTGCCGCAGGGCACCGGATGCCCGTCATCATGTTCTCGACGCTCACTGAGAAGGGGGCGCGGGCCACGCTCGACGCCCTCTCGGCAGGCGCGACGGACTACGTGACGAAGCCGAGCGGCGCCGGGTCGGTCGAGAGCGCCCTCGAACGGGTGGGCCTGGAGCTCCTCCCGAAGATCAAGGCTCTCGTCCCCGGTGCACGTCGTCCGCCCGGCGGGGCTCCCGGGGCGCGGGTGGTGGCCGAGCGCCGCGCCGCCCCCGTCCGGCCGGTCCGGGCCGTCGTGGTGGGTTCGTCGACCGGGGGGCCCGACGCCTTGCGGGCGGTCTTCTCGGCGATCCGGGTACCCCTGCCCGTCCCGGTGCTCGTGGTCCAGCACATGCCCCCCGTGTTCACGAGACAGCTGGCGCAGCGCCTCGACCGGGAGGGACCGACGACCGTCCTCGAGGCGACGGGCGACGAGGTCCTCGCGCCGGGGCACGCCTACCTCGCTCAGGGGGGCCGCCACCTGGAGATCGTCCGCGACGGATCGGTCCTGTCGACCGCGCTCACGGACACGCCGCCGGTCAACTTCACACGACCCGCGGTCGACGTGCTGTTCCGGTCCGCCGTCCGGGCGTACGGCGGCGACCTGCTCGCCCTCGTGCTGACCGGCATGGGGTCCGACGGGCGCGACGGCGCGGGCGCGGTCGCCGCGGCAGGAGGGCACGTGCTCGCGCAGGACGAGGAGTCGTCGGTCGTCTGGGGCATGCCGGGGGCAGTGGTGACCGCGGGCTACGCGCACAACGTCCTCCCGCTCGACCACGTCGCGCGCGCCGTCACGCAGGCCGTCGAGGGGAAGGCACCGTGACCGTCTCCGCCCAGTCCTTCTCGTACGTGAGCGACCTGGTCCGTCGGCACAGCGCGATCCAGCTCGCCCCCGGCAAGGAGTACCTCGTCGAGCTGCGGCTCGGACCCCTGGCCCACGAGAAGGGGCTCCTGGGGCACGACGCCGTCGACCAGTACGTGCAGCGCTACGTGCGTACCGGGTCGAGCCTGGAGATCGCGCACGTGGTCGAGGCCATGACGACCAACGAGACGTCGTGGTTCCGTGACACGGCGCCGTTCACCGCCCTGCGCGAGGTCGTCGTGCCCGCTCACGGCGGAGGCGAGCTCTCCGTCTGGTCCGCGGGCTGCTCGACGGGGCAGGAGCCGTACAGCATCGCGATGGTGCTGGCCGAGCGCGGCGACGACCGGTTCCGGATCCTCGCGACCGACATCAACGGGCAGGTCGTCGAACGTGCCCGGACCGGACGGTACAGCCGTCTCGAGGTCAGCCGAGGTCTGCCCGCCCCGATGCTCGCGCGCCACTTCCGGCGGGTCGGGGACGAGTGGGAGGTCCTTCCGTCGCTCCGGCGGAACCTGACGTTCGAGAAGCACAACCTGCTCGCTGCGCCTCCGGGCGTGGGGATGTTCGACGTGGTCTTCCTGCGCAACGTCCTCATCTACTTCGACCTGCCCACCAGGCAGTCGATCCTCGCCCGGCTCCGCAGCCGGGTGCGACCGGGCGGCTACCTCGTGCTGGGTGCCGCCGAGACCACCGTGGGCCTGGACGCCGCGTGGGAACGCGTCAACGCCACGTACGGCTCCATCTACCGACTCCGAGGAGGCAGCGCATGAGAGCGCTGGTGATCGACGACTCGCGCGTGATGCGCCGCATCGTCGCCACGACACTGAAGGGTCTCGGCTACGACATCGCCGAGGCGGGCGACGGACGAGCAGCGCTGGACCTGCTCGAGGCCGGTGAGAGGTTCGACCTGGCGTGCGTGGACTGGAACATGCCGGTGATGGACGGCCTGGAGCTCGTCCACGCGGTCCGGGCGCGCCGGGAGTGGCGCGACCTGACGCTCATGATGGTCACGACCGAGTCGGAGCAGTCCCAGATCGTGCGCGCCCTCGCTGCGGGCGCGCACGAGTACCTGATCAAACCGTTCACCCCTGATGCGCTCGAGGCGAAGCTCGACCTGCTCGGGCTGCTGCCGCAGAAGGAGCTCGCATGACCGACACCACGACCACGACGCTCGCACAGAGCGTCGTCCCGATGGCCCAGGAGCTGTTCACCGCGATGATCGACGGCGAACCCGGCCTGCTCCTGCCCGCGGAAGCACTGGACGAGCCGTTCCCCGACCCGTTGTACGCGTGGGTCGACATCGTCGTGGGACCCGCGGTGTCCCGCACCCTGGTCGTCACGGCGCGCGAGACGGCGGACCGTCTCGCGCGGTCCCTGCTCGCCATGGAGGACGACGAGCCCGTCTCGCTCGAGGACGTCCAGGACGCGCTCGGGGAGGTCGCGAACGTGGTCGGCGGCAACCTCAAGGCCATGCTGCCGGAGGGGGCGACGCTCACGCTCCCCGTCGTCGCCCAGGTGGCGCCGTCGGCGCTGCGCCCGGTCGACCACGAGCAGGCGCTGATCTGGTGGGGCGGCCCGATCCTCATCCAGCTGTGGACCTCGACGAACGGAGAAGGCCTGTGAGAGTCCTCGTTGCGGACGACAGCCGCGTCATGCGGCAGATCGTCCTGCGCACCCTGCGGCAGGCAGGCTTCGGCGACTGGGACATCGTCCAGGCCGGTGACGGGTCCGAGGCGCTCGCCCTGACGCTGTCGGAGAACCCGGACCTCGTCCTGTCGGACTGGAACATGCCGGGGCTGAACGGCATCGACGTCCTGAGGTCGCTGCGCGCGGCGGGTTCGGCCGTGCCGTTCGGCTTCGTGACCTCGGAGGGCTCGCCGCAGATGCGCGAGCTCGCCGCGAGCGAAGGGGCGCTGTTCCTCATCGCCAAGCCGTTCGACGCCGACACGTTCGAGTCGGCGCTGCGACCGCACTTCCGCTGACCTGCGACACACCACGCACCACCCACCGATCGACCTCCGGAGGAAAGACCCCGTGACCACCACGCCACTGCCCCAGCTCAAGGAGATCAAGGACCTGTACGCGGGACTGGTCGGCCGCGCGTGCACAGCGGAGCGAGCCGACCGGCACATGACCCCCGAGACGAAGGGGCTCGTCGTCGGCACGTACCTGAGCAACCGTGGCCAGGTCGAGGCCGTGGTCGCGCTCGACGTCCCCCTGGGGGCCTACCTCGGGGCGTCGATCGGGCTCATGCCGCCCGCGCCGGCGAAGGACGCCGCGGCCGACGGGAAGCTCAGCGACGTGCTGCTGGAGAACGTCTTCGAGGTCCTCAACGTCACGGCCGGCCTGTTCAACACGCAGGACGCGCCGCACCTGGTGCTCGCGGACATCTTCGACTCGACGCGCGGTGCCCTCCCGTCGGCGGCCGTGTCCTTCCTGCGGAGCACGGGCCGTCGCCTCGACGCCCAGGTGGAGATCGCCGGGTACGGCGCGGGGGCGTTCACGGTCGTCCTGCGCTAGCCGGCCCGGTCGGCCGCGGCGCCACGTGCCGCGTCCCCAGCACGACCAAGGGCCCGTCCGCGGAAGCGGGCGGGCCCTTCGTCGTCCGTGCGTGACGCGGGTGGTGCCGTGCGACCCCTGCGGCGAGCGACGCCGTCGGGCCGGAACGTCCCGGTCAGGTCGGGGACAACGTCCTGCGCAGGTCGAGGCCCTGCCCGTCGAGGATCGTCTGGATCGCGGCGCCCGTGTCCGGGTGCACGAGGACCGGGGCCATGAGGTTGACGCCGACGGTCCCCTCGCGCACGCTCGCGACCACGAGGACGACGGGCTCCTGGCCGCTCGCGCCGATGCGGTCGAGATCCGCGGCGGGGAGCGCGGGTGCGTAGTCGGGCACCCACCGGGCCGGGTCGACGACGAGCAGGTCGACGCCGGGCGAGTCGAGGGAGACGAGCGAGTAGACGCCGTCGGTCTCCTCCTCGAGCAGCTCGAAGCGGTGGGCCGTGAGGCCGGGCGGGGGAGTCACGAAGGAGATGGTCGTCATCAGCGGAGGAAGTCCATGAGAGTGGGCTGCAGGATGTTGGCACCGATGCTCAGCGTCGCCTGGTAGGCGATCACCTTGAGCTGGAGGTCGATCGCGACCTCGGCGAGGTCGACGTCCTCGATCGAGGCGCGGCGGATCTCGAGGGCGACCTGGGAACCGGCGTTGGTGTCGGTCGCACGCTCGAGCTGGTTGTGCCGTGCACCGACGGCGGAGTGCTGGGTCAGGACCGCCGACATCCGTGAGTCCACGGCGGCGAGGTGGTCCCCGACCCCCTTGTTCGCCCGCAGCTCGGTCGACAGGGTGTCGAGCAGGGCGAAGACCGAGTCCGGCCCCTCGCCGAACACCGCGGCCCCGTCGGCGTCGACCCGCACGGTCGAGTCGTCGCCGATGCGCCGTTCGACGGTCGACCCGGGCACCCCCGTGAAGGTGTAGTCGTCGCGGAACGCCACGCCCTCGTCGGACGTGCCGGCGAACACGCTGCGCCCGAGGTAGGTCGTGTTGGACTGGCGCAGCAGCTCGGAGCGCAGCTCGTCGAGCTCGACCGCGATGGCCTCGCGGCCTGCCGCGGACGTCGTGTCCGACGCACCCTGGATCACCAGGTCGCGCACGCGCTGGATGACGTCCGTGACGGTCCCGAGCGTCGAGTCGAGCGTCGTGAGCCAGCCCTCGCCGTTCTTGATGTTGCGCTCGTACTGCATCTCGTTCGCGAGCTGGTTGCGGACCGAGAGGGCGTCGGCGGTGCCCGACGGGTCGCTGGACGCCCGCACGAGCTTGCGCCCGGACGTCCCCTGCTCCTGGAGCTCGGCCATCCTCGCGAGGTTGGCCTGCATGCTCCGTTGGACGAACGAAGCCTGCATCTGGTTGGTGATGCGCACGGGGTCTCCTGGGCGGCGGGTCGGGCGGCGGGTCGGACGTGGTGGCGGGGCCGGTGGCCCCGACGGGTCACAGGCCGACGCGGCCTGTGCGGTTGATGAGCTGGTCGAGCATCTCGTCGACGGCGGTCAGGACGCGCGCCGCGCCCTGGTAGGCGTGCTGGTACTGCACGAGGTTGACGGTCTCCTCGTCGAGCGACACGGCCGAGTGGGACATCAGGTCGGTGAACGCGGCGGTCGACGCGATCGTCGCGAGCTTGGCGTCGTACGTCGACGAGCTCGACTTCACCGCGAGCTGCGCGACGTGCGTCGACCACACGGAGTCGGGACCGTCGGTCGCGACGCCCAGGCGCGAGATCTTGTCGGCGACCGACCCGTCGAGCGCGCCGCCGCCGGCCCCCACGGCCACCTGGCCGGGGTCCGTGACCGCGACCTTGATGCCCGAGGCCGGGGGCTTGCCCGCCTCGAGGACGAGGAAGTCGCCGCCCGGCGTGCCCGACGGCGTCAGGCCCGTCGCGTGCAGCGCGTTCACCTGGGTGACGATCGCCGTGGCGAGGGCGTCGTAGCCTGCGGCGGCCTGGGCGAAGACGCCGCCCGAGGAGGCCGGTGCGAGCGTCGACAGGTGACCGGCGAGCTCGCCACCCTCGAGGGCGACCGAGGCGCCGGCACGGTGCGCCCACTCGAGCTTCACGGGGTTGCCCGCCACACCGTCCATCGACTGCGAACCGGTCAGCCTGACCTCGTTGGCGGTCGTGCCGTCGACCAGCAGGTTGCCGCCCAGCAGCACGTTGACGGTGCCGTCGGGGTTGGTGCTCGCCTGCGCGCCGGAGATCAGCGCGAGGGACGTCGTGAGCTCGTTGCGGTGGTCCACGAGCTCGTTGATCGACCCGCCCTGGCCACCCTGGTCGCGGATCTGGGCGTTGAGAGCAGCGACCTTGTCCGCGATCGTGCTGACCTCGGCGACGAGCGCCTCCGCACCGGTACGGGACTGCTGCCACTGGGACGCGACCTGGGCACGACCGGAGGAGAGGCGGTCGACGAGGGCGCTGGCCTGCTCGATCACGACGCGGGCCTGGGGCTCCTTGCCGGGGGAGTTGGCGACCTCCTGCCAGCCGCTCCAGAAGGCCTGCAGGGTCGCCGAGAGCCCGGTCGCGGACGGCTCGCCGTGGACGTCCTCGACCGCCGTGAAGGCGGCAGCGCGCACCGTCGAGTAGCCCTCGCTCGACGCCGTCTGCCGCACGCGCGACTCGAGGAAGAGGTTGCCGAGCCGCGCGACACCGTCGATCCGCACCCCCTGGCCGTTGTGCACGGGCTGGGAGAAGCGCGCCATGCCCATCTCCGACACGGGGGCCACGGACGACTGCTGGACGCGCTGGCGCGTGTAGCCGGTCGTGTTGAGGTTGGCGACGTTCTGGCCGGTGACGTCGATACCGGCCTGCGCGGCGTTCAGGCCCTGGCGGGCGGTGTTGAGGATGGCGAACGAGCTCATGTGCCCGGCTCCCTAGAGGATCGTGTCGAACAGGTGGGCGACCGCGGACTGCGCCGTGGCGGCGCCGGTCGCGTCGTACGTGCGCGCCTCACCGCCGAGGGTCGCGAGAGTCTCCTGCGTCGAGCGTGAGGCGTGGTTGACGATCTGGGTGTTGGTGTCCCGGACGGTCTTGATGCGCACCGTCAGCTCGGTCAGCCCCGTGAGGTGACCTTCGAAGATCTCGCGCCACGGACCCGTGCTCGGGGCGGCGGCGGCGATCTCGCGCAGGGTCGCGTCGGGCGAGACCCCCCACGAGGACGCGACGGCCTCCGACGCGACCGTGCGCACGAGCGTCGCCTCGCGCACCTTCTCCATGACCGTCTCGACCTCACGGTTGGCGTGCGCGAGCCAGCGGGTGCGGCCGGCGGTGAGGAGCAGCTGCTCCTCCTCGAGCTTGAAGAGCAGCATCTCCAGCAGCTCGCGCTCTCGCCACAGCAGGGTCGACAGCTCCTGAGGGCCCAATGCGGCTCTCCCTTACGTGCGCGGTGGTCGGTCGGACGGCGGCTGCGAAGCCCGCTCGGAGTCCACTGTCGGCCGCCGCCGGACCGATGTGGCGACTGATGGGCACCCGATCCGCATGGGAGTCCATGACGCGGTCCCGACCGCGTGCCTCACAGCGACGTCCGTGGTCCCGGACCGGGGACGTGCGCAGCGGGGGCCCAGCAGATGCCCAGCAGAAAGGTGCTTCGGCGTGAACCTCTCCGAGCGCAACGCTCTCGTCGTCGACAACCTTGCCCTCGTCGGCTTCCTCGTGTCCGACCTGTGCGCCCGAGCGGACCACCTCTCGCGGGAGGATCTCGCGTCGGTGGGGGCGATCGCCCTGACGACGGCGGCCACGGCCTTCGACCCGGACCGTGGGGTTCCCTTCGGGGCGTACGCACGACGCCGGATCGTCGGGGCGCTCTCCGACGAGCTGCGCTCGCAGGACTGGGCTCCCCGCTCGGCGCGCAAGCGGATCAAGGAGCTCACGGTCGTCGAGGCGAGCCTGGTGTCGTCGCTGGGGCGCCCGCCCACGGACGTGCAGGTCGCGGAGGCGATGGGGGTCGCCGTCGCGGACGTGCGAGCGATCCGGGACGACGCGGGTCGTGCGATCGTCGCGGTCGACGACTCGATGTACGAGCACGTCGTGCTCGACGCGCCGAGCCCCGAGGAGCAGGTGCTCGCGACGGAGGAGAGGCACGTCGTGCGGGAGGCCGTCGCGGCGCTGCCCGAGCAGCTGCGGTACATCGTGGAGCAGGTGTACTTCGCGGGACGCACGGTCGGGGCGCTGGCGGAGGAGCTGGGGATCGGCCACTCGACCGTCTCGCACGCACGCATCGAGGCGGTCCGGCTGCTGCGCGCGGGGCTCGAGGCGCACTACTCGGACCGGGAGGCGCGTGGCTCGGCGGCACCGCTGTCCGCGCGACGCCGCGAGTACCTCGCCGAGGTGGGCGAGCGGGTCGCCGGCGGCGCGACGCGTCCGGCGGCGTGGCCCACTCCCGCGGCGTCCTGAGCGTGGCCTGACGGACCTCGTCGGCGCCCGGGACGTCCGGGTGCGCAGGAGTCCGAGAGCCGCCCGGGGGTGCAGGGCGCGAAAGAGTTCCGGAACCGCCCTCACGAGGAGCCCGACGCTGCCGAGAGTGGTGGTTGACCGGCCCATGGATGGGCTGGGGGACCATCTCTTCTCGCCCGTCTCACGGAGGACTCATCATGGGCTTCAGCGTCAACACGAACGTCTCTGCACTGAACACGTTCCGGAACCTGACGAACACGCAGAACAGCCAGAGCAAGTCGCTCGAGAAGCTGTCGTCGGGTCTGCGGATCAACCGCGCGGCGGACGACGCCGCGGGGCTGTCGATCGCCGAGGGCCTCAAGGCTCAGGTGAACGGCTACTCGGTCGCCGCGCGTAACGCGCAGGACGGCATCAGCGTCGTGCAGGCTGCGGAAGGCGCGCTCGGCGAGGCCCAGTCGATCCTGCAGCGCATGCGTGACCTGACGGTCCAGGCGGCCTCGGACACCAACAACGCCGACGCGCGCATCGCGATCGGCTCGGAGCTCGACGAGCTCGCGAACGAGCTCGACCGCATCGTCGACTCGACCAACTTCAACGGCATCAACCTGCTCACGGCCGCTGCCACGGACCTCACGGTCCAGGTCGGTGCCGAGGGCACCGGTGACGGCAACACCATCACGATCGCCCTGGCGGCGAACGACCTCCAGACGATCATCGGCGCGGGCATCTACGACGCTGCCGGTGGCACGTCGCTCGACGTCACGACGTCGGCGCTCGCCCGTACCTCGATCGAGACGATCGACACGGCGCTCAACGCCGTCTCGACCGCTCGGTCGAACTTCGGTGCGACGCAGAACCGTCTCGAGTACGCGATCTCCAACATCAACGTCGCCGCGGAGAACCTGACCTCTGCCGAGTCGCGCATCCGCGACGTCGACATGGCCAAGGAGATGATGAACTACTCGCGCACCAACATCCTGTCCCAGGCCGGCACCGCGATGCTGGCCCAGGCCAACCAGTCCAACGCCGGAGTCCTCCAGCTCCTCGGCTGAGACTGACCAGCCCCCGCCGGGTGGCGGCGTCCGCACAGGTCGCCACCCGCGAGCACGCCCGACGGCGCCGCACCGGACTCCCGGTGCGGCGCCGTCGGCCGTACCTGCCTGAGGAGGGTCGACGCCCGACCCGTCGACGGACGCGGCCAACTGGCGCCCCACGAACCCGCCCCGCGTGCCGAGAGTGGTGGTTGACCGGCCCATGGATGGGCTGGGGGACCATCTTCTCGCCCGTCTCACGGAGGACTCACCATGGGCTTCAGCGTCAACACGAACGTCTCTGCACTGAACACGTTCCGGAACCTGACCAGCACGCAGAACAGTCAGAGCAAGTCGCTCGAGAAGCTGTCGTCGGGTCTGCGGATCAACCGCGCGGCGGACGACGCCGCGGGGCTGTCGATCGCCGAGGGCCTCAAGGCTCAGGTGAACGGCTACTCGGTCGCCGCGCGCAACGCGCAGGACGGCATCAGCGTCGTGCAGGCTGCGGAAGGCGCGCTCGGTGAGGCCCAGTCGATCCTGCAGCGCATGCGTGACCTGACGGTCCAGGCGGCCTCGGACACCAACAACGCCGACGCGCGCATCGCGATCAAGTCCGAGCTCGACGAGCTCGCGAACGAGCTCGACCGCATCGTCGACTCGACCAACTTCAACGGCATCAACCTGCTCAACGCGGGTGCCAACGACCTCACGGTCCAGGTCGGTGCCGAGGGCTCCGCGGGCGGTGGCAACACCATCACGATCGCCCTGGCCGCGAACAACCTCGAGGACATCATCGAGGACACGGTCTACAAGGCGACCGCCCCCGCCGGCGGCTCCGCGCTCGACGTCACGACGTCCGCGAACGCCCGCACCGCGATCGAGACGATCGACACGGCGCTCAACGCCGTCTCGACCGCCCGCTCGGGCCTCGGTGCGACGCAGAACCGTCTCGAGTACGCGATCTCCAACATCAACGTCGCCGCGGAGAACCTGACCTCTGCGGAGTCGCGCATCCGCGACGTCGACATGGCCAAGGAGATGATGAACTACTCGCGCACCAACATCCTGTCCCAGGCCGGCACCGCGATGCTGGCCCAGGCCAACCAGTCCAACGCCGGAGTCCTCCAGCTCCTCGGCTGAGACTGACCAGCCTCCCGGCGGGTGGCGGCGTCCGCACAGGTCGCCACCCGCCGGGTGCACCTCCCGCACCTGACCCGACCTGATCCAACCGATCCAACGTCCTGGAGGAACTTCCGTGGGTATCACTCTCTCCGGTCTCACGTCGAGCGGGCTCGACGTCAAGGCCCTGGTAGCGGACCTCATGAAGGTCGAGGCGATCCCCCAGCTCCAGCTCCAGGCCAAGGTCAAGGTGCAGCGGACCGAGATCAGCGCCCTGCAGGACCTCAACACGCGTCTCGCCGCGCTCGCGAAGTCCGCCAAGGACCTCACCTCGCCCTCGGCCCTCGCCCAGTTCAAGGCGACCTCCTCGTCCGACGCCCTCTCCGTGTCGGTCAAGCCCGCGGCCGGAGCCGGCACGATCGACGTCGTCGTCGACTCGGTCGCCGCGGCCCAGAAGTCGGTGACCGCGGCCCTGAGCACCGCTCCCGGCACGCGCTTCACGATCACCGACGCGAAGGGGGCGTACACCGAGATCTCCGCGGCCTCGAGCTCGCTCGACGACGTGGTCTCCGCCGTCAACAACTCGGACGCGGGGGTCCGGGCGGTCAAGGTCGCCGCCGGTACCGATCCCGGGACCGGCGAGAAGCTCTACCGCCTGCAGCTCACGTCGGCCGAGACCGGTGCCGAGAACGCCTTCTCCTTCCACGCCGGCTCGGCGGCCGACGTGACGGCGGGCACCGCGACGAACCTCCTCACCGCGCCCGGGGCGGCGACGGTCACCGCGGCCGCCGACTCGTCGGTGCGCCTGTGGGCGGGGACGCCCGCCGAGCAGACCGTGACGTCGTCGACCGCTACCTTCGCCGACCTCCTCCCCGGTGTGGACGTGACGGTCGCCAAGGCCTCCACGACCCCGGTGACGATCACCGTGAACGAGGACGCCGAGGCACGGTCCACGACGGTCAAGGGCTTCGTGGAGTCGATCTCGGCGCTCCTGTCCCGCATCTCCGCACTGACCAAGGTCACGATCGCCGCCGACGGCTCCACGACGGGGGCGGCGCTGGCCGGCGAGTCCGTCGTCCGGTCCGCGCGCCAGACCCTCCTCGACGCGGCGACGTACCCGATCGACGGCGTCTCCCTGTCCACGATCGGGATCGAGATCACCCGCTACGGGGAGGTCACGTACGACCCCGAGAAGTTCGCGGCAGCCGTCGCCGAGGACCCCGACGCGGTCGCGGCCACGTTCACCAAGGTCGCGGCCCGCGTCGAGGGCGCAGCCAAGAGCCTGTCCGACAAGTACGACGGTCAGCTCACCACCTCGATCCAGAACCGCGAGACCAACGCGACGCGGCTCGACGAGCAGATCACCCGCTGGGACACCCGCCTCGAGCAGCGTTACAACCGCCTCAGCGCGCAGTTCACCGCCATGGAGGTTCAGCTCGCGCGGCTCGACTCCCAGCAGCAGTGGCTGACGGGGCAGCTCAACTCCCTGAGCTCGGCCTCCGGCTCCAAGCGCTGACCCTCCCCACGAAGGAACCGCAGTGACCAACCTCGCCCAGAGCGCCTACGGACGCGACGCCATCCTCACCGCGTCCCCCGCTCGCCTGCTGACCATGCTGTACGACCGGCTCGTCCTGGACCTGCGCCGGGCCGAGGCCGCACAGGGCGAGGAACGATGGAACGCGGCCTCCGAGCAGCTCCTGCACGCGCAGGCCATCGTCGCCGAGCTCATGGGATCGCTCGACACCGCGGTCTGGGACGGCGGTGACGACCTCCTGGCGGTGTACGTCTACGTGCACGAGGCCCTGGTCGCCGCGAACGTCCACCGGGACATCGCCCGCACGCACGAGGTGCTCGAGCTGGTCGTCCCGCTGCAGGAGACCTGGCGCCAGGCCGCGGAGGTGCTGCCTGCGGGGCACGGCAGCGCCGCCGTGCTCGGCGGGGGCGGTGTGACCGGTGTCGCCTGAGACGCCTGCCCCGGCGCCCACCCTCTCGACGACGGACACCCCTGCCGCGCCCACCGCGTCGGCGGTGCCCGGCGTGCTGGCCGCGACCACCGTGCTGGCGGTGGCCGCGGCCTCGCTCGCGACCACGGCGCCCTCCGCGGCTCCCTCCGAGGAGGCCGACGCGCCCTCCGCTCCCGGCGCGGGGTCCCCCGCACCCGACAGGCCCCGGGCTCCCGGCCCGGACGTGGCGGACACCCCGCTCGCCGCGTGGACCCGCGTGCTGGACGAGCTCGCGGAGCTGTCGGCAGGTGCCGGGCCCGACGCGGGCGACTCGGTGATCCGGAGGCTCGTGCGCTGGACCCCGCCGACCGACCTGGGACCGCTGCCCGCCGAGCTGGTGGACCGTGCGCTCGAGGTCCTGACCGGGCAGGCCCACGTCGTCGAGCACCTGCAGCAGGCCGTCGCGGAGAACCGTCGCCATGCGCGGGCGGTCTCCACCGTGCCCGTCGTGAGCAGCAACCCGCCCGCGGCCTACCTCGACGTCCAGGCCTGACGGGCCCCCGCACGACCGACGACGGCTGACGTGCCGCGGCCCTGCATAGGGCCCGAAGTGACACGACGACGCATCACTCGACCCGCGACCCGGGGCGAGGTGCGCGACGCACGGCGGCCGTCCGACGGCCGAGAGTACACAGTGAGCACGGACGGCTCACCACGCAGGCCATGGGACGGCCGACACCTTCGACGTGGGGATACCGCGAACGTGTTCGACTCCGTCACCTCCTTGGCGCTCCAGAGCGCGCTCGACGGGCTCTCCGCCCGCCAGCGCACGATCGCGGAGAACATCGCCAACATCAACACCCCCGGCTACACCGCCAAGCGTGTGCAGTTCGAGCAGGCGCTGGCTGCCTCGGTCGCGTCGGGCGAGGGTCGCGTGGCCTTCACGACGGCGCGCTCGGTCGAGCCGACCCAGCTCAACGGGTCGAACGTCAACCTCGACACCGAGACGCTCTCCAACATCGACACGGTGCTGCGCTACCAGTTCGCGACGCAGGCGGTCGGTGGCGAGGCGAGCTCGCTGCGCACGGCGATGAGGACGAGCTGAGATGACGTTCGACGCCCTGGGCATCGCCGGCACGGGCCTGACCGTGCACCGCAAGTGGCTCGACGCGGTGGCCGACAACCTCTCCAACGTCAACACCGTGACGTCGACCGACGACGCGGCCTTCCGGGCACGCTACATGACCGTCGCGGAGGGCGGCACGCAGACCCCTGGCGCCTACGTCGCGGGCGCCGCCTGGGGGAGCGCGGAGGGGCGGCTCACGTACGAGCCGGACCACCCGCTCGCCGACGACGACGGGTACGTGCGCTACCCGGACATCGACATGTCCGAGCAGATGGGCAGCCTCATCCTCGCCCAGCGCGGGTACCAGGCGAACGCCGCGGTCGTCGACCGCGCCAAGACGGCGTACGAAGCAGCCCTCCAGATCGGGAAGTGAACCCCATGCCTGTCTCATCCATCGAGCCCACGACCGCGACCGGCTACCTCCCGGGAGCCGAGGCGCTGTCCGCCGTGTCGGCCACGCCCTCCACCGGACGAGCGGGCGCCAGCACGTTCGCCTCCGTCCTGGGCGGCGCGATCGACGGTACCCAGCAGCTCCAGGCGACCTCGAACGAGCTCACCATCGCCGCGGTCTCGGGTGACCTGCAGGACATCCACCAGGCGACCATCGCCTCGACGCGTGCCGCGACCACCCTCGAGCTCGTCGCGACCGTGCGCAACAAGGCCGTCGACGCGTTCAACGAGATCATGAGGATGCAGGCCTGACCATGCCGGAGAAGATCAAGTCGTCGTTCGGACGCGCGTTCGGAGCCGTCCGCGACTTCACGATCGCGCAGCGCACGCTCGCGGTCCTCGCCCTCGCGATCCTGGTGGTCGCCGTGGTCGGGCTCGTGTCCTGGGTGTCCCGCCCCAGCTACGCACCCCTGTACTCGGGCATGTCGAGCGCCGACGCCTCGGCGATCGTCGACCAGCTCCGGTCGCAGGGCGTGCCGTACCAGCTGACCGACGGCGGGGCGACGGTCCTCGTGCCCGAGGAGCAGGTCTACGACCAGCGGCTCGCGGCCGCGGCCGCCGGGCTGCCCGCGGACGAGTCGACCGGCGGGTACTCGCTGCTCGACGAGATGGGCGTCACGTCGAGCGAGTTCCAGCAGGACGTGACCTACAAGCGCGCGCTCGAGGGCGAGCTGGCGCGCACGATCGGCGCGATGGACAACGTGTCGACCGCGACCGTCCAGCTCGCGATCCCCGAGGACACCGTGTTCGCCGCCCAGAAGGGCACGCCGACCGCGTCGGTGTTCGTCGCCCCGACCCGTGGCAAGTCCCTCGCGCCCGAGCAGGTCGAGGCCATGGTGCACCTGGTGTCGGCCTCGATCGACGGCATGGCTCCCACGGACGTGGCGGTCGTCGACGCGAGCGGGACGGTGCTCTCCGAGGTCGGCGTGGGAACCCGTTCGTCGGGCAAGCAGAGCTCGGAGTACGAGGCGCGCACGGCCCAGCAGGTCCAGGCGATGCTGGACCGCGTCGTCGGCGCGGGCAACTCGACCGTCGCGGTGACCGCCGAGATGGACGTCTCGACGTCCGAGCGTCTCGAGGAGACGTTCACGGCCCCGGAGAACGCCCCGGTCCTCAACGAGTCCACCACGACCGAGGAGTACAGCGGCACCGGTGCGGGCGGGGCCGGCGTCCTGGGGCCGGACAACATCGCGGTCCCGAACGGCGCGAACGGCGAGGGCAGCTACACCTCGCAGGACGCCACCCGGAACAACGCGATCGACAAGGTCACCGAGACGACCACGCGACCCGCGGGGACCCTGACGCGACAGACGGTGTCGGTCGCGCTCAACGCCGAGGCCGCGGCCGCGGGCAACACCGACGCCATCGCGAGCCTGGTCGCCGCGGCGGCGGGCATCGACCCGGAGCGAGGGGACGTGGTCGAGGTCGAGCGGCTCGCGTTCGACACGGGGGCGGCCGACGCGGCCCAGGCCGCGCTGGCCGCCGCCGAGTCCGCCGCTGCCGCCGAGCGTCAGGCGCAGACGCTGCGGACCGCGGCGGTCGTCGGGGGAGTGCTCCTGCTGCTCGTCCTGGGCCTCGTGGCCTGGTCGCGGGCACGCCGGCGCCGGGAGCGGCGCGAGACCGTCGACATCGCGGACCTCGAGCTGCGACCTGTGACCGACGACCTGTCCGAGCTCCCGCCGATGCTGGGCGGAGGGGGAGGCGGCGACGGCGTGCTCGAGCCGATGCCGGTGCGCCCGGAGATCCAGCCCCCGACACCGAGGTTCTCCGGTCTGGACCAGCGACGCGCCGAGGTCGACGCGCTCGCGGCGGCCGACCCCGACAAGACGGCCGGGTACCTGCGGGTGCTCCTGGCCGAGGACCGGGCGGTGGCGCGATGACCATCACGACGAACGCGCCGGGCACGGGCCTGCTGACCGTGGACGCACCGACGGCGGGCGGGCCGACCACCGAGACCCCCGACGTCCCCGAGCCGGCCGAGGTCCGGCTGCCGATCGAGAAGCTGCGCAAGATCGCCGGCATGTCCGGCGTCCAGAAGGTCGCGCTGATCCTCATGCAGATGAGCCAGGAGCGCGCCGCGACGGTCATGTCGCTGTTCTCCGAGGAGGAGACGGGCGAGGTCGCCGCGGAGATCATGCGGACCCAGGTCGTCGACCAGGACCTCGCGGTCGCGGCCCTCGACGAGTTCTACGAGATGGCGCTGTCCGGCAGCCCTCGTCCTCGCGGGGGCAAGGAGCTCGCGGTCGGCCTGCTGGAGGCGTCGCTCGGCGCCGACAAGGCGGCCGACGTCGTCGAGCGGCTCGTGGCGAGCATGCAGGGCAAGGCGTTCGAGTACCTGGACGGCGCCGAGCCGGGGCAGATCATCTCGCTGCTCGACGGCGAGCACCCCCAGACCGTCGCCCTCGTGCTGGCCCACCTGAGCTCGAGCGTCGCGTCGTCGGTGCTGGCCAACCTCGCCGACGATTACCGCACCGACGTCGCCCAGGCGCTGGCCACCATGGGGACGGCGTCCCCCGAGGCCGTGAAGCTCGTCTCGGACCAGTTCCGCACGCGCATGGGGGCGAGCATCGCGCCGCGACAGCCGGTCGAGATCATCGGTGGTGTCCAGCCCCTCGTGGACATCATCAACCGCTCGGACGCGGCCACGGAGAAGGCGCTCCTCGAGGGGCTCGAGGCGCGCGA
The DNA here is from genome assembly GCF_059651515.1 of Oerskovia sp. 140933. Lineage (NCBI taxonomy): Bacteria > Bacillati > Actinomycetota > Actinomycetes > Micrococcales > Cellulomonadaceae > Oerskovia > Oerskovia sp. 140933. Next base: position 132,194 of record NZ_JAMXIO010000005.1, on the reverse strand, counting down.
CCCGCAGCTCGCCGACGAGGTCCGCTCGCGCATGCTGACCTTCGAGGACATCGCGTCGTTCGAGGCGCTCGACGTCCAGATCATCCTGCGGGGTGTGGAGATGTCGGTGCTCGCGCTCGCCATGAAGGGCACGACCGCGAAGGTCGTCGAGGCCGTCACGACGAACATCTCGGCGCGCAACCGTGCCCTGCTCGACGAGGAGATCGCGGGCCTCGGAGGGGTGCGCGTGAGCCAGGTCGAGGAGGCGCGGGCGGAGATCGTCCGGGTCGTGCGCGACCTCGAGGCCGACGAGAAGATCACGATCCACCGCACGGACGGGGACGAGCTTGTCTACTGAGATGGCGTTCGTCCCGAGCGCCGTGCCCGTGCTGCACAGCTCCCGGGTCCAGGAGGTCGAGGCGGCGGCGTCCGCGCGCGGGTTCGCCGCGGGGTACGCGGCGGGGGCCCGGGCCGCCCAGGAGGGTGTCGCGCACCTGCGTGCCTCCCTGGAGGCGGAGCACGCGCGCCGTGCCGCGGAGCAGGTCGAGAGCACCCGCCGCGCTCTCGCGCTGCTGCGCGACGCGGCCCGCGCGCTCGCCGAGAGCACCGTGCCGCTGGTCGAGTCGGTGCAGGACGCCACGGTGCGGGGGGCGCTCGACCTCGCGGAGGCGGTCGTGGGGGTCCAGCTGACCGACCGCGACCGGGCGGCGCACGCGGCGCTCGCCCGGGCGACGGCAGGGGCCGAGGCCGCGGTGGTGGCCGTCAGGCTGCACCCCGACGACGTGCACCTGCTCGCCCAGGCGGGCGTCGGGGACCCCGTCCTCCTGGCCGATGCGACGCTCGGGCGGGGTGACGCCGTGGCGGACCTCGAGCACGGTTTCCTCGACGCCCGCATCGGGACCGCCGTCGCACGGGCCCGCGCGGGGCTCGCGGCGCTGTGCGACCCCGGGGCGGGGGCCACCGCATGACGACGCTCGACGTGCTCGAGGTGGCGGCGCCGTCAGCGGTGCCCGCGCCCGCGCCGTGGCGCCCTGCGCCCATCGACGACCTCGTGGCCGTCGCACGCCCCGAGCGGGTGGGCGTCGTGTCGTCCGCGGTGGGCCTGAGCGTCGAGGTGGCGGGTCTGCACTGTGCGCTGGGCGACCTGGTGCACATCGGCGAGGCGCCGCACGTCGTGGCGGCCGAGGTCGTGGCGACGTCGGAGGGGCGGGCGCGCTGCATGCCGCTGGGCCGCCTCACGGGCGTCGGAGCCGGCGCACCGGTCCGCACGAGCGGCACGGGGATCCTCGTCCCCACGGGGCGAGGCCTGTTCGGCCGGGTGATCGACGCCCTCGGCAGGCCGGTCGACGGCAAGGGGCCGGTCGTCAGCGGCGTGCGGGTACCGGTCGACAACGACGCACCGCGGGCCATGGACCGGGCCCGCATCGACACGCCGCTCCAGACGGGCGTGCGGGTGCTCGACACGCTCGTCACGCTCGGCCGGGGGCAGCGCATCGGGCTGTTCGCGGGGTCGGGCGTCGGCAAGTCGTCGCTGCTGTCGATGGTCGCCCGGGGGACGGACGCCGAGGTCTCGGTCATCGCCCTCGTGGGCGAGCGCGGTCGTGAGGTCCGCGAGTTCCTCGAGGACGACCTGGGCCCCGAGGGGCTGGCGCGCTCGGTCGTGGTCGTCGCGACGTCCGACGAGCCGGCCATGATGCGGCGCCGGGCCGCGTTCACGGCGACCCGGATCGCGGAGTCGTTCCGCGACGAGGGGGCGCACGTCGTGCTCATGATGGACTCCCTCACGCGTGTGTCCATGGCGCAGCGAGAGATCGGCCTCTCGGTCGGCGAGCCGCCCGCGACGCGCGGCTACCCGCCGTCGACGTTCTCCCTCATGGCGAACCTGCTCGAGCGCGCGGGGACGGGGGTCCGGGGCTCGGTGACGGGGATCTACACGGTCCTGGTCGACGGCGACGACCACAACGAGCCGATCGCCGACCAGGCGCGCTCGATCCTCGACGGCCACGTGGTGCTCGACCGGGCGATCGCGGTCTCGGGCCACTACCCGGCCGTGGACGCGCTCGGGTCGATCTCGCGCGTGGCGTCCCGCGTGACGACCCCCGAGCAGCGGTCGCTCGCACTGACCCTGCGCAAGGTGCTCGCGGCCCGGCGCAAGGTGCAGGACATCCTCGACATCGGTGCGTACAAGAAGGGCACCGACCCGCTCGTGGACGCGGCGCTCGCGCACGAGCGAGCGATCGACGGGTTCCTGCAGCAAGCCATGACGGACGGCACGCCGGCCGAGGAGTCCTGGTCGCGCCTCGCGCGGCTGACCGAAGCACTGATCGACGGGGAGGCGTGATGAACACGAAGTTCCGGCTCGCGGGGGTGCTGCGGTTGCGGCAGCTCGAGGAGGACGCGGCGAAGGCCCGGCTCGCTCGGGCGAACGCGGACCTCGCGCAGACCGTCGAGGAGGCGGGCGGGCTCGCTGCGTACCTCGAGGCGTCGCCCGACCACGCGTCCACGGGGGCGTCGCTCGCCGCGATCGCGGCCTCGCGGGCCGCGACGAGCGCGCTGTTCTCGGCGCTCGAGGTGGAGGCGCGCCGCAAGGCGGGCGAGATCGACGAGGCGTTCAGCGGGCTCCAGCAGGCGAGGTCGTCGCGCCTGGGGCTCGAGAAGCTCCAGGACCGCCACGACGACGACGTGTCGCGCGCCGAGGGGCGCGCCGAGCAGGCCGTGCTCGACGAGGTCGCCTCGTCGGCCTGGCGACCGACCACGGGAAGGACCGTCGGACCATGAGCATGCCCCAGGCCCTGACGCGCGTCGGGGAGATCCGGACCGAGATCGCGACGCTCCAGGACCCGACGGCGGCGCGCGCGAGCGCGGCGGCGACCACGACGGCGGGGACCGGCGGGTCGGCCGTGAGCGCGACCGACTTCGCCTCGGTGCTCGCGGCCGTCGGCGGCTCGGACGCAGCGGGGTCGTCCGACCTGGTCGGCAGCCTGCTGTCCTCCCTCACCGGGCAGGGCGCGTCGGGCGGCACGGGTGCGGGGGCCGACGGTCTCGCGGGCCTGTTCGCGTCCCTGACCGGCTCCGGTGCCGCCGGGGCGACCGGGGCCGACAGCCTTGCGGGCCTGTTCTCGTCGTTGTCCGCCGCCGTGCCCGGCGCCTCGGCGGCGCCGCCCACGCCGACGCCCACCGGGACGGCCGCCTCGGGCACGGCTGCGTCGGTCCTCGAGACCGCGAAGCAGTACCTCGGCGTGCCGTACGTGTGGGGCGGGGAGTCCCTCGCCGAGGGCGGCCTCGACTGCTCGGGGCTGGTCCAGCTCGTGTTCGGCGCGCACGGCGTCGACCTGCCGCGCGTCGCACGCGACCAGATGCGCGAGGGCACCGAGGTCGCGTCGCTCGCGCAGGCGCAGCCGGGCGACCTCATCGTCCAGCGGGGCGGCAAGCACATCGGCATCTACCTGGGCGACGGGCAGATGATCCACTCGCCCAAGCCCGGCCAGACGGTCGAGATCACCTCGGTCACGGACGCCTCCGTGACGACCATCCGCCGCGTGCTCGGCTGAGAGGCATCACATGACTGCCATCACCCCGTCCTTCGCGACCGTGCCGGCTGCCGCCTCGGCGGGCTCCCGGCGCGGTGCCGGGGACTCGTCCGGCGCGTTCGGGCGCTCGCTCGCCGCGGCCTCCGACGAGGCCGCGGCGACGACCGGGCCGCAGGAGGTGGGCGACGCGTCGTCGCCCACCGAGGTCTCGCCCGGTGTCGTGGGCATCCTGCCCGACGGCGTCGCCCACCCCGGGCTCCCGGGTCTCCCGGGGAGCGTCGCGGGCGAGGCGATCGTGGGCTCGCTCCCGGGCGGGCTCGAGGACACGGCTCAGGCGGTCCCGGAGCCCGGGCTCGGAGCCGACGCCCCGGTCGGCCCCGGTGGCGTGGAGGTCAGGGCGGACGGGCCCGGTACCGAGGGGACCGGCGGGTCGGACGGGCAGGGCGTCGTGGGCGTCCCACCCGTCCCCGTCCCTGTCGTCGGGCTGCCGGGCACGGCAGTGCTGCCGGGGTCCGACGTCCCGTCGGCCGCCGGACCCGACGGTGCACCCCTCGCCGTCGGGCTGCCCTCTGCGGGGTCGGAAGAGCAGGCCGCCGTGCCCGTGCCACCGGCCGACGAGGCAGCGCTCCTGGCGGGGTCCGGCGGGGCCGAGCAGGGCGTCGGGCAGGGGGGCGCCCCGGGCGCCCAGGGGCCGACGGCCACGACCGGGACGGGGGTGCCGGCAGACCAGGCGGCACCGGGTGCCGGGCCGACCCCGCTCGTCGCCACCGGGCAGACCGCGGGCGGGGGAGCGGGCGACCCGTCCGGGACGGCCCGGCAGCCGTCCGAAGGCTCGTCGGCGACCCCGGTCGACGGCGCGTCTCGCGGCCCGCTCCCCGCCGCTGCCCCCGCGTCGGGGACGGGGGCCGCCGCACCGGCTGCCCCCGCCCCCGAACCCCCGGGCGCGCCCGCCCAGGTCGTGCCCGTGCCCGTGCCGGTCGTGCAGACCCCGGTGAGCGCCGCCGTCGGGCAGGTGGTCCCTGCGGCTCCCGCACCCCAGGCCGCACCCACCCTCCACGCCCAGGTCTCCGGACCGGTCTTCCAGCTCGTCGGCGCGGGCGACGGCGACCACGTCCTGACGCTCTCCGTGACCCCCGAGAACCTCGGGCCCGTGACCGTCCGTGCGCACATCGCGGGCGGTGAGCTGCGGATCGAGCTCTTCGCACCGCAGGACGCCGGTCGCGAGGCCCTGCGCGCCCTCGCGGGCGAGCTCCGGCGCGACCTCGCGGGCATCGCACCGTCGGCGTCGCTGTCGGTCTCGGACGCCGACCAGGCGCCCGCCCAGGGCGGCGCCGGCCACGCCGGGCAGGACGCCGCGGGCAGGCGGGCCCCCGAGCAGCCGTGGGCCGCACGGCCCGACCTGCGCCCCGGCAACCAGCGCCTGCCCACCGACCAGACCACCCAGCCGACAGTGGACGACAGGACGCCGGGTGCCGCCCGGCGCCTCGACGTCCTCGTCTGAGAGAGGAACGACGTGCCGGTCACCCCCGTCTCCGGGGCGGTCTCCGCCCCCGTGGAGACCGCTCCCCGCGCCCAGGGCGTGCGCGCCCCCAAGCAGGAGTACGACAGCGAGCTGTTCCTGGGTCTGCTCGTGACCCAGCTCCGCAACCAGGACCCGTCCAGCTCCATGGAGACCAGCGAGATCGTCGCCCAGACGACGTCGCTCGCCATGATGGAGTCGCTCAGCGCCATGCGCACCCTCGTCGAGGAGTCCGCGCTGCAGCAGCAGGAGGCGTTCGCGCTGCAGATGCGCGACGCGGCCGCGACCCTGCTCGGCAAGGAGGTGTCCTACCTCGACGCGGACGGCGTCGAGCACACGGGCACAGCCACCGCGGTGTCCTACAAGGACGCCGTCCCCACGGTGACGATCGGCGACAAGAGCATCGCGCTCGACAAGGTCTCGGGCGTCACCGGCACGGTCAGCACGGATGCCACCGAACCCCCACCCGCCACGGACGGCGCAACCGACAGCCAGGGCGACATCGCCGCCTGACCCGAAAGGACCATCGTGCTCCGTTCCCTCAACACCGGAATCTCCGGCCTGCGCGCCCACCAGAACATGCTGGACGTGACGGGCAACAACATCGCCAACGTCAACACGACGGGCTTCAAGTCCTCGCGGACCCAGTTCCAGGACACGCTCTCGCAGCTCGTCGCCGCCGGCGTCGCCCCCGACCAGCAGGTCGGAGGCGCCAACCCCGCACAGATCGGCCTCGGCGTCACGACCGCGGCGATCACGACCCAGTTCACGCAGGGCGCGTCGCAGGCCACGGGCGTCGCGACCGACCTCATGATCGACGGCGACGGGTTCTTCGTCGTCGAGAGCGGCGGCCAGCAGCTCTACACCCGCAACGGTGCGTTCGACTTCGACGCCCTGGGCCGCCTGACCAACGCCGACGGAGCGTTCGTCCGCGGCTGGACGGCGGTGAACGGGGTCGTCAACACGAGCGGACCCCTCGACCGGCTCACGATCCCCGTGGGCGACGTCGCCCCGCCCGAGGCGACGACGAGCGTCACGCTCGGCGGCAACCTGCCGGCCGACGCCAAGGACGGCACCAAGGTCGTGCGCGACATCGAGATCTTCGACGAGCTCGGCACCTCGACCAAGATGTCGCTCGAGTTCACCGCGACGGGCGGGACGTGGTCGGTGAGCGCGCTCGACGCCGCGACCGGCACCGTCATCGGGGGACCGCAGGACCTGACCTTCACCGACGGCGCCCTCACGGGGGGCGGCTCGCTCACGGTCGCCGGCGTGGCCGTCGACCTCAGCACCGTGACGTCCTACGCAGGCCTGTCGAACCTCGCGGTCTCGGCCAAGGACGGCGCGGCGGCGGGTTCGCTCAAGTCCTACTCGGTCTCCGGGAACGGGTCGATCATCGGCACCTACTCGAACGGCAAGACCGCCGTGCTGGGGCAGGTCGCCCTCGCGACCTTCACCAACATGGGCGGCCTCGAGAAGGCGGGCGGCTCGACCTACGCCGCGACCCAGTACTCGGGCGACGTGCTCGTGGGCGGGGCCGGAGCGCAGGGCATGGGCTCCATCACGGCCGGCTACCTCGAGATGTCCAACGTGGACCTCTCGCAGGAGTTCACCAACCTCATCGTGTCCCAGCGCGGGTTCCAGGCGAACTCGCGTGTCATCACCACCTCCGACGAGGTGCTGACCGAGCTCGTCAACCTCAAGCGTTGACGCCCGTCGCGCGCGGGGCGGCGCGCGACCACTGCGGCGCCCCCGGGACCCCGTGTCCCGGGGGCGCCGTCGTGCACCGGCCGCGCGAGGGTTCAGCCACCCCCTCCGTTCACGACCGAGCGGGGCCTGCCGAGAGTACCCAGCAGCGGGTCGGGACCGGCCGCTGCGCGCCCTGCGGGCGGGCTGGCCCGGTCCGACGCCTCCCGCCGCCCTCCGACCGACCCGACCCGAAGGTGGAACCGTGATCGTTCTCACGCGCTTCAGCTCCGAGCGCATCGCGATCAACGCGGACCTCGTCGCCCGTGTCGAGACCAACCCGGACACCCGGGTCACGCTCATCGACGGCTCCCGCTACATCGTCACCGAGTCGATGGAGGACGTGATCCGGCTGGTCGAGGCGCACAAGGCGCGCGTCCTCGTGCTCGCCCAGTCCCTGCCGGTCGTCGGCGAGCGTGCACCGCTCGGCATCGTGCCCCCCAGGACCGACCCGGTGCCCGAGGACCGCGCCCCGGTCTCGGTGACACCGCTCCCCGCCCCGAGGACGAAGTAGGCCACATGGACCCCGCAACCATCATCGGAATCCTCCTCGCGTTCGGCGCGCTCGTCGCGATGGTGCTCCTCGAGGGAGCGCAGATCACGTCGATCCTGCTGCCCGCGCCGATCATCCTCGTCTTCGGTGCCAGCATCCTCGTCGCGGTCGCCTCGGGGACGGTGCGCGACGCGCTCCAGGCCGTCAAGGCGCTGCCGCGCGCGTTCACGAGCAAGCCCGCCCGCCCGGCGGACGCGATCTCGGACGTCGTGCGTGCCGCCGAGATCGTGCAGAACGACGGTGGCCTGCTCGCGCTCGAGGCCGAGTCCCAGAAGACCGACGACCCGTTCCAGCGCAGCGCCCTGCAGTCCCTGGCCGACGGCGCGGACGCCGACCAGCTGCGCACGCTCCTGGAGGAACGGATCGAGACCAAGAGCCGCGAGGACGCCGTCGCCTACGACTTCTACAACGCGATCGGCGGGTACGCGCCGACGATCGGCATCGTCGGCACCGTGGTGTCGCTGACCCACGTCCTGGAGAACCTGTCCGACCCGGCCGAGCTCGGCCACATGATCGCGGCGGCCTTCATCGCGACCCTGTGGGGCATCCTGTCCGCGAACTTCATCTGGCTGCCCATCGGTGCCAAGCTCAAGCGCATCTCCGAGCTCGAGATCCAGCGGCTCGACGTCCTGCTCGAGGGGTACATGTCGATCCAGGCCGGTGCCCGCGCCCGCGTCATCGACGAGCGCCTCAAGACCATGGTCCCGGCCTGGTCCCTGCCGACCGACAAGGCCGCCTGATGTCCGGCCGCAGGCGGGGCCGCAGTCGCGGTCGCGGCGCCGGTGGCGGCGGGGGCGGGGGGCACGACACGAGCGGCAGCGGGCGCTGGATGGTGTCCTACATGGACATGGTCACGGTGATCATGTGCCTGTTCATCGTGCTGTTCGCGATCAGCTCGGTCGACCAGGACAAGTACCAGGAGCTCAAGTCCTCGCTCGCGGCCGGGTTCGGCACGATCGAGAACGCCACGGTCGTCGAGGCCGTGATCGACAACCCGGCCACGGAGGTGCCCGACGACGTCCCGACGGACCTCGAGCGTGCCATGGCCGAGGTCGAGGACCTGACGGCGCTGCGCGACGCGATGTCCAAGGGCCTGCAGGACTACGGCATGGCCGAGACCGTGCGGTTCGAGATCGACGAGCGCGGGCTGACCGTGCGCCTGGTCTCGGCCGACACCTTCTTCTCGCCGGGCAGCGCCGAGCTGACGGAGGAGGCCTGGTCCGTCCTGCGCGTCATCGGCCCCGTGCTCGCCCCGACGCCCTACGAGATCCACGTCGAGGGGAACGCCGACTACAAGGCGACCGTGGGCTCGCGCTACCCGACGAACTGGGAGCTGTCGTCGTCGCGGGCCACCGCGGTCCTGCGCGACCTCGTCGACCAGAGCGGCATCACCGAGCACCGTGTCGCGGCCGTCGGGTTCGGCTCGGCCCGCCCGCTCGCCGCGGGCACGAGCGCCGAGGCGCTCGCCGCGAACCGTCGCGTCGACATCATGGTCCTGTCCGCGCAGCCCGAGGCCGTGCGAGCCCTCATCCCCGAGGTGCTCGGAGGCACGCTCACGCAGGAGGACGTCGCGGCAGCGGAGGAAGCGCGCCGCGCTGCGCCCACCGACGCGCAGGGGACCTCGGGGGGACCGACCGGGCAGGGCTGACCGCGCCCGGGGCGCACGCAGGCTCCCGCACCCCCGGGTGCATAGGAGACCGACGTGAGCACGACGACACCCGTCAGGGTCCAGGGTCCCGCCGAGCGGCGCAAGGTCGAGGTCTACGACTTCCGCCGCCCGACGACGCTCGTGCGCGAGCACCACCGCATCCTCGAGATGGCGTTCGAGAGCTTCGCCCGCCAGTGGGGGACCCAGCTCACGGCGCGCGTGCGCGTCGTGTCCCAGGTGGGCCTGACCGCCGTGTCGATGCGGACCTACGACGACTACGTGGCCGACCTGCCGGTCACCACGGCGGTCGTGGTGTGCGAGATCGACGGCATCGCCCCGCGCGCCGTCCTGCAGTTCCCGCACACCGACGCCCTGACGTGGATCGCCCACATGCTCGGGGCCGGGCCCTACATCCCGGCGATCGACCGCAAGTTCACCGACGTCGAGCGCGCGCTCGTGACCTCCCTCGTCACGGAGACCCTGCGCGACCTGCGCCACTCGATGGGGCGCCTCCTCGAGACGCCCGTGAAGATCGCCTCGATCCAGCACAACTCGCAGTTCATCCAGGCGGCCCCGACGGCGGAGCTCATGATCGTGGCCGAGTTCGCCCTGCGCGTCGGGGACGTGGCGTGCACGGCGACGCTCGCGCTGCCCTCCGTGGCGCTGCTGCCCCACCTCGGTGAGGCGAACCCGGCCGACGACCCCGCCGACGCCGCGGCCCGCACCCGCAAGCACCTCGCCCGGTCCCTGGTCGACGTCACGGTCGAGTACTCGAGCGCGGCGATCACGCCCGTCGAGGTCGTGGACCTGGCCGTCGGCGACATCATCCGCCTTCCGCACAACGGGTCCCGCCCGCTCGACGTCATCGTCGACGGCCACGTCCTGGCCCGCGGCGCCGTCGGCTCGTCCGGCTCCCGCCTCGCCTGCCGCATCGTCACCACCGAGGAGAACTCATGACCACCGTGACCACCGCCGACCCCACCGCGGTCGAGGCCGCGACCGAGGCGGCCCTGGCCCTCGTCCAGCTCGTCCCGACCAGCACGCCGCTCACCGCGGCGCTCTCGGGCGGCGCGCCCGTCGGCCCGCAGGCGACGACGGCGGTCGTCGCGTCGTACGTCGGGGACCGCGGCAGCGACATGGCCCTCGCGCTCATCGACGAGTCGGCGCTCGCCGACGCGTCCGAGACCCCGACCCTCGACGTGACGGACCTCCTCCGGCCGGCCCTCGAGGCCGCGGGGGCGACGACGGGCGTCGGCGTGCTCGGAGACGTCCGTGTCGCCGACGCCACCGAGCTCTTCGAGGACGAGCAGGCCGTCGTCTTCGAGCTCTCCGCAGGGGGCGGCCCCACGGCCGGCTGGTTCGTCGTGCGGACCCGCAAGGCGCTGCGCGGGCTGACCGACGAAGCCATGACGGGCAGCCGCCTCGCGCGCATCTCGAACGTCGAGATGCGGCTCGCCGTCGTCGTCGGGCACACGCGCATGCCCGTGCGCGAGGTGCTCAACCTCGAGCCCGGGGCCGTCGTCGAGCTCGACCGCTCGGCCGGGGCCCCTGCCGACGTCCAGCTCAACGGACGGACGATCGCCAAGGGAGAGGTCGTGGTCGTCGACGGCGGCGACTACGGCGTGCGGATCACCAAGATCCTCGACGCGGACGACTGACCGTGGACGTCACCACCGTGCTGCGGGTCGCCTTCTCGCTCGCGGTCGTCGTGGGGCTGCTGTGGTTGTCGTACCGGGTGGCCGACCGGAGCAGGCGGGGGGCACCCGCAGGCCGCACCGCCCAGCTGACCGTCGTCGCCCGGCAGGGACTGAGCCCGAAGAGCGTCGCCGTGCTCCTGGACACCGGTGGCACGCGCTACCTCCTGGGGGTCACGGACTCGTCGGTCACGGTCATCGACCAGGGCCCCGCCCCCGCGGCACCCCCGGCACCCGGACCCGCGAGCCCCAAGCACGCCGTGCGCGGTGCCGCGGTGCCGCGGCTCGGCCCGCTCAACGCCGTGAAGTCCACGACCTGGTCCCGGTCCGCGGACAGCGCCGCCGGGGCGGGCGTGGTCGACCACGACGGGCCCGCCACCCAGGACGCCCCGTCCGGCACGACGGACCTGGCGAGCCCGTCGTTCGACGAGGCCGTCCTGGCCGCGCAGGGCTGGCTCGACGACGCGCTCGTCCCGTCGGGGGCGCCGGCCGGACCCGCACCGGCCGGACCCGTGCGCACGGTGACCGCGACCGCGGTGGGTGCTGCGCCGTCGGGCACGCCGGTCGCCGACCCGACCGGGCCCGCGACCACCCGCCCCTTCCTGGCCCTCGACACCTGGCGGCACGCCGCCCGCAGCGTGTGGGGGCCCCGCCGATGACCGCTGCCGCACCGGCGCGCACGCGCCGCGCAGCGACCCTGGTCGTGACCCTGGCCCTCGTCGTGCTCGCCCTCGTGGCGACCGTGCTGCTCGCCCCGTCCGCAGGCGCGGCCCCGGTCGACCCGACCGCGCCGACCGCCCCGGTCGACCCGACGGCCCCCGACGGGAGCAGCTTCTCGGTCGAGATCAACGGGCCGAACGGCGAGCCGTCGTCCTCGCTCGTCACGCTCGTCGGCATCACGCTGCTCTCGCTCGCGCCGACGCTGCTGCTCATGATGACGTCGTTCACCAAGATCTTCGTGGTGCTGTCCCTGACGCGCAACGCGCTCGGCACCGGCACCGTGCCCCCCAACATGGTCCTCGCGGGGCTCGCGCTGTTCCTGTCGATGTTCATCATGTGGCCCGTGTTCGGCGAGATCAACGAGGCGGCCGTCCAGCCCTACCTCGAGGGCGCGACGACGTTCAGCCAGGCGCTCGACGCGGGTGCTGCCCCCCTGCGGGAGTTCATGCTCGCCCACACGCGCGAGGAGGACCTCGCGCTCATGACGCGCGCCGCCGACCTCGAGAACCCGGCGACCATGGCCGACGTCCCGCTGACCACGCTCGTCCCCGCGTTCGTGATCTCCGAGCTGCGCGCCGCGTTCATCATCGGCTTCGTGGTCTTCGTGCCGTTCCTCGTCATCGACCTCGTCGTCGCCGCGGCACTCATGAGCATGGGCATGATGATGCTCCCGCCCACCATGATCTCGCTGCCGTTCAAGCTGCTGCTGTTCGTCCTGGTCGACGGCTGGGGACTCATCACGACCTCGCTCATCGGCTCGTACGGGGTGGTCTGACGTGGAGACGTCCGCCGTCCTGGACATCGCGACGCAGGCGATGATCCTCGCCGCGAAGCTCGCGGCCCCCGTCCTGATCACGTCGCTCGTGGTCGGGTTCTCGATCTCGCTCGTGCAGTCGGTGACCCAGATCCAGGAGGTCACGCTCTCGTTCGTCCCCAAGGCCGCGGCCGTGGCCGTCGCGCTCATCGTGTGCGGCAACTGGATGATCGGCGAGCTGGTCTCCTTCACGCACGCGATGTTCGACCTCATCCCGTCGCTGCTGGGCGGCGGCTGACGTCGGTGACGTTCGACATCGACCAGGCGTGGCTCCAGGCGACCCTGCTCGCCGGGGTCCGCCTGGCCGCGTTCATGACGCTCGCGCCCCCCTTCTCGCACCAGGCCATCCCGCGCCAGGTGCGCGCCATCCTCGCGGTCTCGCTGGGCCTCGTCGTCTCGGGCAAGGTCGCCCCCACGTACGAACCGGTCGGCACCGCCACCTTCTTCGCGCACGTCATCGCGGAGGCGGCCACGGGGGCCATGCTGGGCGCGCTCGTCATGATCGTCTTCTCGGCCGTGACCTCCGCGGGCTCGCACCTCGACCTGTTCGGCGGCTTCTCGATCGGCATGGCGTTCGACCCGCAGACCAACGTGAGCGGCTCGCAGTTCACGCGCCTGTTCGCCCTGGCCGCCGTGGTCCTGATGTTCACGTCGGACGCCTACCAGCTCGTGATCCTCGGCCTCGCCCGGTCCTACGACGCGGTCCCCGTCGGGGCGTTCGCCGGGGTCCCGGCCGAGTCGTTCGTCGCGGCGCTCACGGGGTCGTTCGTCGCGGGGATCCAGATCGCCGGCCCCATCGTCGTGGTCCTCTTCCTGGCCGACGTCGGGCTGGGCCTGGTCACCCGCGTCGCCCCCGCGCTCAACGCGTTCGCGCTCGGCTTCCCGCTCAAGATCTTCCTGACGCTCTCGCTCGTCGGGACCGTGCTGGTCGCGCTGCCGCACGCCCTGTCCGCCCTCACGGAGCAGGCCCTCCGGCTCATGGGAGGTGTGGGCTGATGGCGGACACGTCCGAGGAGAGGACCGAGCAGGCCTCCGACCGCAAGATGAAGGAGGTGCGGGAGAAGGGCCAGCTCGGTCGGTCGCAGGACCTGACGGCCTGGGTGGGCATCGCCGTCGCGGGCGCCCTGCTGCCCCTGACCCTCGACGCCGCCGCGGGCGCCGCGACCGAGCAGGTCCTCTCGATCCGCACCGTGGTCGAGAACCCGGATCCGGCGGTCGCCGTGGTGCTCCTGCAGGAGGCGCTCGGCTCGGTCCTGCCCACGATCGGTGCGCTGCTCGGGGCCGTCGCGCTCGCGGCCGTGATCGGCTCGGTCGCCCAGGGCGGCCTGCACCTGAAGAAGTTCCGAGGCGAGTTCCAGCAGTTCAACCCCGTGAGCGGGTTCAAGCGCATCCTCGGTCCGCAGGCCCTGTGGAACGGCGTCAAGGCGTTGCTCAAGACGACCGTCGTCGGGGTCGTGCTCTACGTCGTGATCCAGTCCCTCATGCCCGTGCTGCTCTCCGCGGGCGGGCTGCCCGTCTCGTCCCTGCTCGAGGCCGCCGGGTCGGGGGTCAGGTCGCTGCTGCTGTGGGCGACCGCCGCGGGGATCTCCCTCGCGCTCCTCGACGTCCTCGTCGTCGCCAAGCGCAACCGCAAGAAGACGCGCATGACCAAGAAGGAGCTCAAGGACGAGCACAAGAACAGCGACGGCGACCCCATGGTGAAGTCGCAGCGCCGCTCGATGGCCCGCTCGCTGTCGCGCAACCGCATGCTCGCGGCGGTCGCCGACGCCGACGTCGTGATCGTCAACCCCACGCACGTCGCGGTCGCGATCCGCTACGAGCCCGGGAAGTCCGCGCCGCGCGTCGTCGCCAAGGGCGCGGACCACCTGGCCGCACGCATCCGCGAGAAGGCCGAGGAGTCGCGCGTGCCCATGGTCCGGGACGTGCAGCTCGCGCGCGCCCTCCACAAGACGTGCGACGTCGGGCAGGAGGTGCCGGTCGAGCTGTACATGGCGGTCGCGCGCGTCCTGGCGTTCGTCATGGCGCTCGCCCGGCGCGGGGCCGCGGCCTCGGCCGTGCCGCACCGGTTGGCGAAGCCGGCGATCGCGCCGGGGGAGTGGCCGGTCGACGACGTCGGGCACGAGCGCACGGCGTGACCTGGGCGCCGGCCCGGTGCCGCCCCCGGTACCGCTGACCCGGTACCGCCGGCCCGGGCTGCCGGCCCGGCGACGTGCATAGGAGGTCGCGGCAGCACCCGCCGCCGCTCCGGACCGGGAAGGACCAGGGTTCCGCGTGAAGAACCGCTCCCTCGCCATGATCGCCGTGCCGCTCGGCGTCGTCGGCATCGTCCTGCTGCTCGTCGTGCCGATCCCTGCCGGGATGCTCGACGTGCTCATCATCGTCAACATCCTGCTGTCGCTCGTGATCCTGCTGACGTCGATGTTCGTCTCCAAGCCGCTCGACTTCTCGGTCTTCCCGTCGCTGCTGCTCGTCGCGACGCTCTTCCGGCTGGGGCTCAACGTCGCCTCGACCAGGCTCGTCCTCGGGAACGGGTACGCGGGCGAGGTGATCAGCGCGTTCGGCCACGTCGTGGTCAACGGCAACCTGGTCATCGGCATGGTCGTGTTCCTCATCCTGGTCGTCATCCAGTTCCTCGTGATCACCAAGGGCGCCGAGCGCGTCGCCGAGGTCGGGGCGCGGTTCACGCTCGACGCGATGCCCGGCAAGCAGATGGCGATCGACGCCGACCTCAACGCGGGCCTCATCAGCGAGACCGACGCCCGCACGCGCCGCGCCGAGGTCTCCGCGGAGGCGGACTTCTACGGCGCGATGGACGGCGCCTCGAAGTTCGTCAAGGGCGACGCGATCGCGGGCGTCGTCATCACGATCATCAACCTGGTCGGCGGCATCATCATCGGTGTCGCCATGCACGGCATGCCGATCGGGGAGTCGGTCGACACCTACTCGATCCTGACGATCGGCGACGGGCTCGTGACGCAGGTCCCGGCCCTGCTCATGGCCGTCGCGACGGGCATGATCGTGACCCGCTCCAACTCGGGCGAGGGCGACGTCGGCTCGCAGGCGTCGAGCCAGCTCGTCCAGTCGCGGCACGCCATCGCGATCGCCGGTGTCGCCTCGCTCGCGATGGCGTTCATCGAGGGCATGCCCAAGCTGCCGTTCATCGTCCTCGGGATCGGACTGCTCGTCGCGTCGCAGCAGATCAAGGTCCGTCAGGAGCGCACCGAGGTCGCCCGGGCCGCGGCCGAGCAGCTCGAGCAGGGGGCGGCCGCGTCGTCGGACGGCACCGAGAACCTGATCGAGCAGATGCGCGTCCACGCGCTCGAGATCCTGCTCGCCCCCGACCTCGTCGACCTCGTGACCGGGGCCCACGACGACCTGCTCGGACGGGTGCGCGCCCTGCGGCGCAAGATCGCGATGGACCTGGGCGTCGTCGTGCCCCCGGTGCGCACCCGGGACTCGATCGAGCTGGTCGCGTCGACGTACGCCGTGCGGATCGCCGGCGTCGAGGCCGGCCGTGGTCAGGCCCCGGCGGGCAAGGTGCTCGCGCTCGGGGACAACCTCGGTGCGCTGCCCGGGCAGGCGACGGTCGACCCGGTGTTCGGCATGGAGGGCAAGTGGGTCCCGATCGAGATGCGGCACAGCGCCGAGATGGCCGGGGCCACGGTCGTCGACCGCGTCTCGGTCCTGGTCACCCACCTGTCGGCGATCATCTCCGCGAACGCCGCGCGCCTGCTCTCACGTGAGGACGTGCGCGTGCTGACCGACGAGGTCAAGCGCACCAACCCGTCGGCCGTCGACGAGCTGACGCCCGCGCTGCTCTCGCTCGCCGAGATCCAGCGCGTGCTCCACGGGCTGCTCGAGGAGCGCGTGGCGGTCAACGACCTGCCGCGCATCTACGAGGCGCTCGCCCTCGCGGCCAAGCGGTCCACGGACCCCGAGCACCTCGTCGAGTCGGCACGAGCGGCGCTCGGCCCCGCGATCCCGGCACGGCACACGGTCGACGGCACGATCCGGGTCGTGACCATCGCCCCCGCGCTCGAGCAGGCCATGCTCGCGGGGCGCCAGCCGGGAGGCGAGCACGGCTCCGTGATCGTCGTGGACCCGGCCCGTCTCGACGCGTTCCGCACCTCGGTCACCGAGCGCGCCGAGGCGGCGCGGGCCATGGGCTACGACGTCGTCCTGGTCTGCGCGCCGTCGCTGCGCCCCGCCCTGCGCCGGCTGGTGGCCACGCAGCTTCCCGAGCTGGCGGTGCTCTCCTACACAGAGGTCACCTCGGGCAACGCCCTCATCGAGACCGTCGGGGTGGTGAACGATGCCCCGGCGATTGCTGCTCGCGGGTGACACCCTGGAGGCGATCCTCGACGACGCCCGGCGTGCGCACGGACCCGACGTCCGGATCGTGTCCGCCGAGCGCATCATCACGGGAGGCATCAAGGGCCTCTTCGGGAGGCAGCACTACGAGGCCGTGGTCGAGGTGGGGGACCCGGCCTCGGTCCGGGCACCCGACCACCCCGTCCGGTTCCCTGCCGCTCGCCGGGCGGGGATCGCCGCGCTGCTCGACGACGCCGACGGCGCCGACCGGCTGGTCCCCTCCCGTGCGGACGACCTCGAGGTGTCGACGCGGGGCGACGGCTTCTCGGCCCTGCTCGACGAGCTCATCGCCGACACCGCGCTCCCCGAGCCCGACCGCGGTTCCGCGGTCCCCGGGCCGTCGAGGGCACCTGGTGACCTCGTCGCGCTCGTCGGGCTGGGCGACGACCCCGTCCGCGTCGTCCGCGCGGTGCACGACCGCCTCGGCCTGCTGACGGGGAGCGCCGGGCGCGCCCGCGTCGTGGACGGCCTACGGGTCACCGATCGTCGCAGCGCCACCGAGGCGCGCGCTCGCGGGGTGCACGCCGGCACCGCGACCGCCGTGGCCGTGGGGTGCGGACCCGACGTCGCGGACGCCGTCCGGATCCTCGTCGACCTCGCGCCCGAGCAGGTGTGGGTCGTGGTCGACGCCTCGCGCAAGCACGAGGACACCGCAGCCTGGGTCGGCGAGCTGCGGGCGGCCGTGCCGCTGCACGCCATGGCGGTCGTCGGCCGGTCGTCGACGCGCACCCCCGAGACCGTCAACCTCCTGGGGCTGCCCGAGGGCTGGGAAGCGGACTGAGCGACCACCCGGCCGCATAGGTGCTCGCGGAAGGTCAGGACGACATTCGCGAACGTCAGGAGGACGTCGATGCTGGTGCTGGGGCGCAAGGTGGGGGAGCGGATCCTCGTGGGGGACGACATCGTCCTGACGGTGGTGTCCGCGGGCCGTGACGGTGTGCGGATCGGGATCGAGGCGCCCAGGGACGTGCGGATCCACCGCGCGGAGATCGTCGACCAGGTGGCCGAGGACAACCGTGCCGCCGCAGCAGGCGAGGGGACGGCAGCCGACGTGCGTGCCCTGCTCGCGCTGCGCTCGCTGTCCTGAACCCCCGACGACGCCCCACGACGTCCGGGCAGGTCCTGCTCCCGTCGGTGTCGGGGCGACGCGGGACGTGCGCCGAGGCCCCGGCCGAGGGTCCCGGGCTACACCCGCGGGCTCGGCTCCTCGCGGTCGGAGGCGTGGCTTGCTCGGCTCCGACCCCGGCTGCGTGCCTTGTCGGTGTTGGCGTTGGTCCGGCGATCCTGGTCGCGGCCGTCCTGCTTGCCGTCCCGCCGGTCGTCGTCGCGGTCGTTGCCGCGCCCCTTGCTCTGCCGGCCGTCGTCGCGTCCCGTGTCCCGGTCCTTGTCGCGTCCCCACCCCCGCCGGTCGTCGTCATCGTCGTCGCCGCGCCGCTCGTCGTGCTCGTGCTTCTCGCCGCGTCCGGTGTCGTGATCGTGACGGCCGCCGCTGTTCCCGGGGCGCCCGTCTCCCGGCGTCGTCCAGGAGCCACCGGACCCCGTGCCGGGTGCGGGCACGACGGGGGAGACGGGTGCGTCGGGCACGTCGGGCACGTCGGGCACGATCGGCGTGGTGGGCACGACCGGTACGACGGCCGCGTCGGGCACGGTCGGGTCGGGAGTCGGGGTCGGGGTCGGCTCGGGTGTCGGGACGGACGGTACGGGGACGGCAGGGGCCGGTGGGTCGGGGGTGGGAGACACGTCGGCGGGATCCTGGTCCTTGCTCCCCGGGACGAGGGTCTCCCACAGTCCGATGATCGGCATCGTCAGCCGGTCGACGAAGGACACGTTCGACGTGCCGGGGGCGTCCGCGGGGCGTTCCTCGGCGGGTGCGACCGCAGCCCCGACCATGATCGTGACGGAGGACAGCAGGGCGGCCGCGCCCCATCGAGCCGACCGTCGTGCGGTGAGCCGCCGACCCGGGGTGGCGCCGACCGGGCTGCGGGCGTGCCGGGCGGGGCCGAGGGGTCCGGTCGCCGAGCGCGGTGCGCGGCCCGTCGCCGTCGTGCTCTCGAACGGGCTCGCCGCCGTGGCGGAGAGCTCCGTCCGGACCGGGACGTCCGCGACGGGCTGCTCGGTGCCGGTCTCGACCGGCACACCGACGGAAGCGTTCTCACGGACGGCGAGCAGCGCCGCCCGCTGGGTCGCGAGGCGCTGCCGGTGAGGTGCCACGGTGATCGCACCCTGGGCCGCCGCCCGGCGGACGGCCCGCGCCGACTCGCCGCGCACGGAGAGGGTCCACGTCCGCGGGTCGATGCTCGTGCGCCCGGCGACGACGTCGAGGAGCAGCGCGCGCTGGACGGCAGCGACGGCGTCGAGCGCCGTCGCCCGGTCGGCGGGGGCGAGCTCGTAGGCCCGCACGACCCGACGTGCCTCGCGCGCGAGGTCGCCCGCCCGGGCCGCGAGCAGCTCGGTGAGCGCGCTCTCGCACGCGGTGACCGGCAGCGCGGGGAGGCCCGCGAGCGCGCCGGCACCGGCAGGGAGTCGTGGCGCGGGACGTGCGTCAGACACGCATCGATCTCCCCTGCTCACCGGCGGGCAGGACGGGACGGCGGCCGCCGCTGCTCCGGTCCTGCGGTGCTGCCGGACCTCTGCGCGACGCACGCCTCGCCGTCGTCCCCGTCCTCGGTGCTGCGGAGCGCGGGCCGGGGGCCGCGCTCACGCGGACTCCAGGAGATCGGCCCCGATGCCCATGGCGCGCAGGTGCTGGGCGGCGAGCTCGCGGGTCCGGTCGATGTGCGCCAGCGTGCTGCGGCGGGGGAGCCCGAGAGTCCGGGAGATCCACACGACCGTGTCCTGCCCCGGCAGGGGGCCACCCCCGCCGTACGCCTCCGACATCCACAGGGCGGCGACCCGGCCGCGGGTCGAGTGCTCGGCCCGTGCCGCGTCGACGACCGCGCGCACGAGGTGGGGGGCTTCGACGGGGTGCAGCGCGCAGCCCTGGTCGTCCGGGACCGGGGGGAAGGAGTCGAGCGCCTCGTCGAACGGCAGCGCGCCCGACAGGACGAGCTCGTCGGCCTCGGTCACGACCATGCCCTGACGGACGACGTCGGAGCGCTGGGCGCCCAGGCGGTCGTTCGTGGCCTGCACGGCCTCCTGCACGGTCGGCACCGTGCCGCGCAGCGCGGCGAGCTCCGCCCGGGTGCGAGCCAGCTCGCGGCGGCGACGCTGCGCCGACACCATGCCCGACGCCGGAGCGGTCGCGTGGTCCACGAACGAGCGGACCTTGGGCCGTGCGGTGTAGACGACGATCGCGAGGAAGGAGCGCATGGTGGCCAGGTACGTCGGGTCCTGCCTCGACCGTTCGAGCATCTCCCACACGGTCTCCGTGACGATCGACTCGACGTCCTCGAGGTGCTGGGCGGCCTGCACGGAGTTCACGCGGCACAGCCGTGCGGCGATCCGGCGCCAGGTGTCGCGGTGCTCGGCGATGAAGGCGGACACCTCGGTGCGGTACCGGGCGTCGTCGTGGAGAGCGACGATGCGCTCGACCTCCGCACGGACGGCGTCGGAGGGCGCGTCGGGGTCGTCGCCGATGGGCTGCTCCTCCGCAGCATGCGGGGAGCGCAGTTCACGCGCCCGGTCCGGGCACGTGCCGGATGGGGGCCGCACGTTCATGCCCTCAGCATGCGGCCGCTTCGCACTACTTTCACGTCTGAACACGGTTTTCACACCGGAGTTCACCCTCACTTCTCGGGAACGTGTGCCATGGATGGTGAATGCTGGTGAGCACGGCGCGCCGGGTGCCCAGGAAGTTCACCCGCCCGCGCCCCGGAGGGGTTCGTTCGCCTCTTATGCACAGGCACTGGTGATGGATACACTTCCGCGTCAGCGATCGCTCGCTGACCTGGGCGCGGACACGCACACGAGCAGGAGGTGGAGCATGGGCGGCACGACCTGCGCACCGTCCTCGACGACGAGGCCTTCGAGGGGCGAGCGCCCCGCGACCGCGATCACGTCGGACCGTGCCGCTGCCTCGTCTCGGGCGCGTCGCCGGCGTGTCGGGGCGACGACGCGATGAGCCCAGCGATCCCGTGGGACGACACCACCTGGGCGGCGTGGGCCGTCGGGCTCGTCGAACCCCTGATCGACCCGTACGACCGTGTCGCCGACCTCGAGTCGATGCAGGCCCAGGCCCAGGGCCACCGGTTGCGGGCCGTGACCCTCCTCGCCGGCACGCTCACCGACCTCCTCGACTCCCTCCCGGACGGGGACCCGTGGCGCCACGTGGACGCCTCGACGTTCGGTACCTACCGGGACGGGCTGGACCTCGTCCCGACCGAGGCCACGGAGATCCGCGAGGACATCGGCCTCGCTGCCCTCGCCCGACCGCTGGGTCGTGACGGTGCACGGCTCATGAGCGACGCCGAGCACGGGTGGGAGAACGTCGCGCACCGTGCCAACGAGCTCGCCGAGCCGGTGCCGGCGCTGGCGAGGGCCGTCGCGTGGGCCTCGTGGCGCCGTCGGGTCTACGTCGGCGAGGACACCTACCCCGTCCTGGTCGCCTTCTCGTGGCTGCGCCGGGCGGCGCTCGTCGCGTCGGGCCTCCAGATCGACGACGCGGAGTCGCACGAGAGGACCAGGGCCTCCGCCAAGATCGTCGACGACCTCGTCTGACGCGCGCGGCCTACCACCACCGTTCGTGCCGGGCCGACGCCGGGTCCACGTGGTCGGACACGATGAGCCCCAGGTCGATCCCCTTCGCCAGCGCGTCCTCCCGTCGCCGCACCCCGAGCTTGCGGTAGACCGAGCGGAGCTGGCTCTTGACCGTGTTGACCGAGACGGTCAGGCTCAGCGAGATCTCGGCCGCGGTCGCGTGGCGTCGCAGGCTGTCGAGGACCACGATCTCCCGGTCGGTCAACGCCTGCGGGAAGCCCACCATGGTGGTGAACGTCTCCGGGACGTGACCGGCCGAGGCCAGGACGCGCTGCGCCGTCTTGTCCTTGCTGCGTGCGGCCAGGTCGACGAGGGCGAGGAGCTCGCGCCGTGGCGGCAGGGTCAGCGCGAAGCGCAGCCCGCGGTCGTCGGCGATCGCGGCCAGCTTGCCGAGGGCGTCGCACGCGTGCGCCTCGTCGTCCCCGTTGACGAGGGCCGCCGCGAGCAGCACCGAGTGCGCGACCCGCGACCGGGGCGGTGCGTCGACGGCCGGGGTGTGCTCGACGAGGACGTCGCGCGCGACCTGCCACGACTCGGTGAGCAGCGCGAGATGGGCCCGCAGGAGAGGGGCGTGGGAGGACGTCGGGGACGCGACGCGCAGAGCTGCGTGGACCGCGCCCAGCCGACCGCGGGCCAGGTCGAGCAGGCCGCCGGCGTACCCCAGCCGGTCGCTGTCCTGCACGGAGATCCGCTGTCGTCCGCGCTCGGACTCGATGTAGCGCCGCAGCCGTTCGGCGCCGAGGGCCGGTTCGAACGACAGCAGGTCGACGGACGCCTGGGCCAGCGCGAACAACGGACGGGACTCGAGCGTCGACAGGTACGGGCGGGCGGCGTCGAGGTGCGCCTGTGCGCCGTGCGCGTCGAACGCCTCGACGCACACCAGGGCCCGCGTGAGGCGGTAGAGGTCCTGGCCGCGGCCGGGGAGCACCTCCTCGTGCGGGGAGGCCTCGACGATCTCGAGGTCTCGTCGTCCCTCGGGCATGTTGCCGTGGACGACGTGGACGAGCGCGCGCAGCGTGAGCCCGTACACGGTCCGGGGGTTCTCGTCGGGGGAGTCGCCGAGGTCCTCGAGGATCGCGAGCGCCTCGGTCGACGACCCGCCCCGTGCCAAGGACCGCGCGATCTCGGCGCGCAGCCGCGGCAGCTCGCGCGTGAGCGCCCGGCGCTCGGTGACACGGAGCTCGGTCAGCATGCGGGCGGCGCGCCGCGCCGGGTCGAGCGCGCGCTGCGCCGAGCCCGTGGACCGTAGCGCGAGGCTCTCGAGGACCTCGAGCGCGACCCGCTCGCCCGGCGGCGTGGGGCGCGTCCCGGACCGCAGCCCTGCGAGGGCCGCGTGGTAGAGCTCGACGGCCTCGTCCCGGCCTCCGGGCACGCTGTCGTGGTGGAGCGCGAGAGCCCCCGCGAGCAGCGGCCAGTGACTCAGCTCCGGCACGGGGACCGCGCGCAGGACGTCGAGGCCGGCGAGCGTGCGCTCCTCGAAGACCTGGGCCCAGCTCCGGGCGACGGCAGCCGAGGCGATCGCGAGGTCGCCCGCGGTCACGGCGTGCCGGACGGCTTCGAGGACGTATCCGTGCTGCTGGTACCACCGAGCGCTCGCGACCTCGGCCGAGCGCGCCTCCTCGGGGTCCTGTCTCCGGCAGGACTCCAGCAGGAGGGACCGCACGACGGGGAACAGCACGAAGACGCGCCCCGTGGGCTGCCGCTCCCACGTACCGAGCCCCCGGGCCTCGAGCTCGGACAGGAGCTCGGGGGCCGCGGGGTCGAGGGTCAGCGCCACCGCGAGGTCCGCGGTGAGGACCTCGGGGACGACGCACCGTGCGAGGAGGCGGTCGAAGCGTCGCCGGTCCGGGCCGTCGAGCTGCTTGTCGACCGCGGCACGGAGCAGCTCGTCGGCGACCTGGACGTGCGCGGGGGTGCCGTGGGAGCCCGCCAGCTCGGCCGCGAGCATCGCGACCCGCAGGTAGAGGGGCTGACCGCCCGTGCTCAGGTGCGTCTGTGCGGGGTCGAGGTCCGCGCCGACCTGGCGCAGCACGCGCGCCGTCTCGTCCAGCGTGAGCGGGAGCTGGTCGGCCGTGATCACGGTGCGGTTCAGCTCGAGCCCGACGACGGGTGCCTCGAGGACCGAGCTCGTCGTCGTCGCGAGGGCCACCGACAGGTGGGGGCAGGCGCGCAGCAGGTGCAGGAGGTCGTCGTGCACCTCCTCGCCCAGGACGTGCTGGTAGTCGTCGACGACGAGGAGCACGTCTCCCGTGACCATGAGCAGCGCGTCGGTGAGGCGGGTGACCAGGGCGTCGGCGGTCAGGTCCTCCAGGCCGGTGGTCCCCTCGAACCTCAGCAGACCGATCTGCGTCGTGCGCCGTGCGACGGTGCGCCACAGCTCCGAGCGGGTCGTGCCCGGCGTCGCGGTGACCCACACGCCCGTGGCGCAGCGTCGTCGGGCCCACTCGGCGAGGAGCGAGGTCTTGCCGCCTCCCGCCGGGCCACGGACGACACGCAGCGCGGCCTCGGCGTCGAGCCGGTCGATCAGGCGCTCTCGTACGAGCTCGAGGTGGGGTGCCCGGGGGGCACCGTGCATGCGGGCAGGAGTGGTGCTGTCTGCCGGCATCCTGCCTCCGCCCTCCCCTGAGGTGCCCCGGCGACCCGCCATCGGCCGCGTCGCCGTTGGCACTGGAGCCGGCACCGCGCCGCCTTCCGATCTGTCACCTTAGGCGACGCGAAGCCGTTTCGTGAGGAAGGGGCGCGGTGACACCCCGGACGGGTCGGCTCCTCCCGGTGCGCGGCGGCAGGAGGGGGCGTGCGTGCCGCGGGGACGCGCGGAGACGGGGTCAGGCGTCCCGCAACGGACCGCCCTGCTGGTCCACGAGCGGCAGGAGACGTTCGAGCACGTCGCCCGTGCGCAGCCCGTCGTGCTCGAACTCGTTCGTGACGAGCGCCTGCAGGTTCCCCACCCGGGCCGCGGTGTCGAGCGAGAGGTGCGCGTCGACGAACATGTCGTCGTAGTAGACGGCCGCCGCGACGGGGACCTCGTTGGCCGCGAGCGCGTCCAGGTCGTACAGCCGGGTCCAGTCCTCGCGGCGGGCCAGCTCCTCGGCCGCCCCGCGGAAGGCACGGAGCCCCGCGATCTCCTCGAACATCCAGGGGTAGATCATCTCGCCCGTGAAGAGCAGCGGGCGGGAGTCGGGGGAGAACGCGGGGTGCTCGGCGCGGACCCGCTCGGCGGCCCAGTCCGTGGCGCCGTGGCCGGACGCGTAGATCGACTCGTGCAGCACGGCGTACAGGGGGTTCGTGCGGTACGAGGTCAGGTCCCGGACCTCGCTCAGGAACGTGTCGCTCAGGTCGTCGTCGCCGTGGTCGAAGGCCTCGTCCAGCAACCAGTGCACGCGTTCGAAGCCCGGCTTCATGCCGAAGTCCTGGCCGAGCGTCTGGAGGCGACGCACGGAGAGCGTGTCGCCGTCGGGCAGGGTGACGTCACCCACCGCGATCCGGTCGGCGATGCGCGCGAGGCGCGCGACGTCGTCGGGGAAGCGTGCCGCGAAGCGCGCGTTCTTCGCGGCCGTGCGCGGGTAGGTGCGACGGTAGACCTCGGTCGCGTCGGCCTCGAGGCCCGCGAGCCCGCCCGTGACGTAGCAGGCGGTGAGCCCTTCCGGGGCGTGCGAGAGGTACGTGAGCGTGAGGAAGCCGCCGTAGCTC
The DNA here is from genome assembly GCF_059651515.1 of Oerskovia sp. 140933. Taxonomy (NCBI): domain Bacteria; kingdom Bacillati; phylum Actinomycetota; class Actinomycetes; order Micrococcales; family Cellulomonadaceae; genus Oerskovia; species Oerskovia sp. 140933. The sequence goes on along the minus strand of NZ_JAMXIO010000005.1, from coordinate 107,235 downwards.
TGCCCGAGCGTGGCCCAGCGGCGCCCGCCGAACAGGGTGCGGCGCAGGTGCTCGGCGTCGGCGACGATCGAGTCCGCGCGGAAGTGCGCGAGGTACTCGGCCTGCGCGACCGCGTCGCCGAGCGCGGCCAGGTGGTGACCGCGCACGGCCGAGCTGCGACCCGTCCCGCGCTGGTCGAGCAGGATCACGCGGTGCGTCGCGAGCAGGGTGCCCACCCAGCCGTCCGGTCCCGTGGGGCGCGGGCCCTTGCCGCCGGGGCCGCCCTGGAGGAACACGAGCAGCGGGAGGTCCTCGTGCCGTCGGACCGGGTCGACGAGCTCGCGGGCGAAGACCGTGATCCGTCGCGGGTCGGTCTCGTCGAACCAGTCGAGGGGGACCTCGACCGCATGGTCCGTGACGTGGATGCCGGGGAGGGTGTACGCGGTCCGGTGCGCGGGGCTGGTGGTCACGGCCTCCAGCCTACGGGGGCACCAGGGAGCCGCGTGCGTTGCTTTGGGTCGTTCGTTGTTTTGACTCGATCAAAAGAAGGCCGTAGGGTCGTAGCCATGGACACGACCGGGGGACCGCGCAGCGCCACCGACCGGGCCGGAGACCTCCGCGCCCGAGGGCTGCGTGCGACGGCAGGCCGCGTCGCGGTGCTCGCCTACATCGACGAGCACCCGCACGTGACCGCCTCCGACGTCTTCCGGGCGCTCCGCGAGGAGCTGCCGTCGACGTCGCCTCAGGCCGTCCACAACATCCTGCAGGACCTGCACCAGCGGGACCTGCTCCGCCGGACGGACCTGTCCGACTCCGGCGGTGCGCGGTACGAGACCCGCACGGGCGACAACCACCACCACGTGCAGTGCGTGGTGTGCGGCCGCGTCGAGGACGTCGACTGCGTGGTGGGGCACGCGCCCTGCCTCGTGCCGTCGGACAGCCACGACATGCGCGTCTTCGTGACCGACGTGACCTTCCGCGGGATCTGTCGATCCTGCGAGCAGACGGAACCGGCCCGCGCCGCGGACTGACGCGCGCCACCGGCTCCACATCTTCACCGAGAGGAACACCATGGCGACCATCGCCCAGACCCCCGACACCACCGTTCTCGACCAGCCGTCCGTTCTCCAGGAGACCGTGCTGGTGGGGACCGTGAGCATGTCCGACCTGCGCCAGCAGCACGAGGCGCCGCGCACCCTGCGCGACGACGAGTTCGTGGCCACCCTGGCCTGCAACAGCCCCGGCGCGCCCAGCCACGTCATCGGCCGGCGTGCCGACGGCCGCGCCTACGACCGCATCGCCCTGGCCTACGAGTCGGCCGGCCGGGTCGAACGACGGATCTGGTCCCTCGACGCCGACCACGGCACCGAGGCGCGCTACCGGCTCCTCGAGGACACGGGCACGCGCGGCGGGTTCGCCGTCCACTGCGGCTGACACCGGCCGCACGACGACGGAGGGTGGGGCGCTCGACGAGCACCCCACCCTCCGTCGTCGTCCCTCCGGGGGACGGGACGCGACGACCTACTTCTCGACGTCCTCGTCGACCCAGTCCAGGGTCTTGCTCACGGCCTTCTTCCAGTTGCGGTAGAGGCGCTCGCGCTCGCTCTCGTCCATCGACGGGCTCCAGCGCTTGTCCTCGGCCCAGTTGTCGATCACGTCCTGCTCGCCCTGCCAGAACCCGACCGCGATGCCCGCGGCGTACGCCGCACCGAGCGCCGTCGTCTCCGCGACCTTGGGCCGCACGACGTCCACGCCGAGCTGGTCCGCCTGGAACTGCATGAGCAGCTCGTTCTGGACCATGCCGCCGTCGACGCGCAGCTCGGTGAGGTCGACGCCCGAGTCCGCGTTCATGGCGTCCAGGACCTCGCGGGACTGGAACGCGACGGCCTCGAGCGCGGCACGCGCGATGTGGTTCTTGTTGACGTAGCGCGTGAGGCCGACCAGGGCGCCACGGGCGTCGGAGCGCCAGTGCGGCGCGAACAGGCCCGAGAACGCGGGCACGAAGTACGCACCACCGTTGTCCTCGACCTTCTGGGCGAGCCACTCGACGTCGGGCGCGTCCGAGAACATGCCCAGGTTGTCGCGCAGCCACTGGATGAGCGACCCCGTGACGGCGATCGAGCCCTCGAGCGCGTAGCGCGCGGGCTGGTCACCGATCTTGTAGCAGACCGTGGTCAGCAGACCGTTGCGGGACTGGACCTTCTCCGTGCCCGTGTTCAGGAGCATGAAGTTGCCCGTGCCGTACGTGTTCTTGGCCTGGCCGACCTCGAAGCACGCCTGCCCGAACGTCGCGGCCTGCTGGTCTCCCAGGATGCCCGCGATCGGGACGCCCGGGAGCAGCCCGCCGGGACGCCCGACGCCGTACACCTCGGACGACGACCTGATCTCCGGGAGCATCGAGAGCGGGATGCCCATGTCCGCCGCGATGTCCTCCCGCCAGCTCAGGGTGTCGAGGTCCATGAGCATGGTGCGCGACGCGTTGGTCACGTCCGTGACGTGCACGCCGCCGTCGACGCCGCCCGTCATGTTCCACAGCACCCAGGTGTCGGTGTTGCCGAACACGAGGTCGCCGGCGTCGGCGGCCTCGCGGGCACCCTCGACGTTGTCGAGGATCCACTTGACCTTGGGGCCCGAGAAGTAGGTCGCGAGGGGCAGGCCGACGATCGACTTGTACTTCTCGGGGCCCGCGTCGCCACCCAGGTCGTCGACGATCTTCTGCGTGCGCGTGTCCTGCCAGACGATCGCGTTGTAGACGGGCTTGCCCGTCCTGCGGTTCCACACGACCGCGGTCTCGCGCTGGTTGGTGATGCCGACCGCGGCGATGTCCGTGTAGGTCACGTTCGCGCGGGTCAGGGCGAGGCCCACGGCCTCGCGGACGTTGTTCCAGATCTGCTCCGGGTTGTGCTCGACCCAGCCCGCCCGCGGGAAGATCTGGTCGTGCTCGAGCTGACCGGAGGAGACGATCTGCCCGGAGTGGTTGAAGACGATGGCCCGGGAGCTGGTGGTTCCCTGGTCGATGGCGAGAACGTAGTCGGCCATGGTGTGTCAGTCCTTCACGTCGGAGGTGTCGAGGGGGCGCCGCGCCGGGCGCGGCGGAGGAGCAGGGGGCCGTGGGCATCGCGCGGGGCGGCCGTGCCCGACGGCGGGTGGCCGCGTGACCGGGGCGGGTCGCCCACGCCCCGGTCGCGCGGGTAGGTCAGGGCAGGTGCCCGGGATCAGCCCCAGGCCTTGCCGAGGAGGCCGGCGAGCACGCCGCCGACGAGCGGACCTGCGACCGGGACCCAGGAGTAGGCCCAGTCGCTCGAGCCCTTGCCACGGATGGGCAGGAGGGCGTGGGCGATGCGGGGACCCAGGTCACGAGCAGGGTTGATGGCGTACCCGGTGGGACCACCGAGCGACGCACCGATGCTGACCACGACGAGTGCGACCGCGAGCGGCCCGAGACCGGACGGCGTGTTGCCCGACGCGACGACGAAGAACACGAGCACGAACGTCGCGATGACCTCGGTGACGAAGTTCCAGCCGTAGGAGCGGAGCTCGGGGCCGGTCGAGAAGACCGCGAGCTTGGTGGCGGCGGGCGCCTCCTCGTCGAAGTGCTTCTTGTACGCGACGAACGCGAGCACGGCACCGACGATCGCACCGATCATCTGTGCACCGAAGTAGATGAACATGTTGCTCACGGTCGGCTCGATCGTGGCCGTGAGGATCCCTTCAGGTCCCGTGACCTGGTAGAAGGGCCGGTCCGCGGTGAAGAGACCGATGGTCACCGCCGGGTTCAGGTGTGCACCCGACTTGTACGCGACGTAGACGCCGGTGAAGACAGCGAGGCCCCATCCGAAGTTGATGAGGAGCCATCCGCCGTTGAAGCCCTTGGTCTTGGGGAGGATCACGTTGGCCACGACGCCGGCACCCAGCAGGATCAGGGTCGCGGTGCCGAGGATCTCGGACCAGAAGGCGTTGAGGATGAGTGTGTCCATCAGGTTCTCTCTTTCTTGGTGGACTTCGTTGTCGCAACCACCCCGGCGCATCCGTGCGGCGGGGCCCCGGTGCGCCGCGAGGTGCGCACCGTGAGGTTGGGGGGGTGCCGCCCCCCGGTCCGTCGACGTGAGCCGAACGGGCCGGGGACCGGCGGATGAAGTTGTTCTCGGGGAGCCGAGGCTCCGGGCGGTCAGGGGATGGTCAGGAAGGCAGGCCGGTCAGGAGGCGTCGAGCGGCTTGAGCGGGGCGATGTCGTCCGCGGCGAGCCGGGTGCGCTCGGCCGTGGCGTCGTCGGGCTCCTGCTCGGCGGCCTCCTCGGCCGCCGCGCGAGCCGTGTAGGACTCGATCTCCGCAGCCCGCTGCTCGTCGCTCCAGCCGAGGAGCGGTGCCGCGATGTCGGCGATCTCCGGGAGAGCGCCGAGCCCGCGGTCGAGCACCTCGTAGTTGAGGCGCGTGCGGTGCAGGAGCAGGTCCTCCAGGTGGAGCGCACCCTCGTGGGTCACGCCGTAGCTGATCTCGGCCCGCAGGTAGGCGGGTGCGTGCTCGAGCGGCTTCGCCAGCGTGGGGTCGGCCTCGCACAGGGCGACGATGTCGCGCAGGTTCGAGCCGTAGCGGTGCAGCAGGTGGTCGACCATCTGCGGCGTCCAGCCGAACTTCGAGGCCCACGGCCGCGCCTGGCGGCGGACCGCGTCGAGGCCCACGGCGCCGATCAGCGGGATCTTGTCCGTGATCGAGGGCAGGGCCGCCGAGCGCTGGCCGATCGCGAAGTCGACCGCGTCCTTGGCCATGACACGGTAGGTCGTGAGCTTGCCGCCCGCGATGACCGTGAGGCCGGGCGTCGGCGACGCGGTGGTGTGCTCGCGCGAGACCTTGGCCGAGCTCGTGCCCTCCTTGGTGCCCGGCTGGAGCAGGGGGCGCAGTCCGGCGTACGTGCCGATGATGTCGTCGCGCGTCAGGGGCTGGGCGAGGACGGCGTTGGCGTGCTCGAGGATGTACTCGATGTCGGCCGACGTCGCCACGGGGTGCGTGAGCTCCTGCTCCCACGGGGTGTCGGTCGTGCCGATGACCCAGTAGCGGGACCACGGGATGATGAAGAGGACCGACTTCTCGGTCTGCAGGATCAGGCCGACCTGGCCCTTGATGCGCTCGCGCGGGACGACGATGTGGACGCCCTTCGAGGCGAGCACGCGCAGGCCTCCCTCGGAGCCGGCGAGGGCCTCGGTGTCCTCGGTCCACACACCCGTCGCGTTGATGACGGCGCGGGCGCGGACCGTGATGCGGCGGCCCGTCTCGAGGTCCTCGAGGATCGCGCCGTTGACCGCCCCGGTGGGGCCCTTGGTCAGCTCGACGACCTGGGTGCGGGACGCGGCGTGCGCGCCGTAGGAGGTCGCGGTGCGGATGAGGGTCGAGACCAGGCGGGCGTCGTCGACCGAGGCGTCCCAGTACTGGACCGCGCCGATCGCGGCGTCGTGCGCGAGGTCGGGGAACTTGCGCTCCATCTGCTTGCGCGAGAGGTGGCGGTGCAGGGGCAGGGCCCGCTTGCCGGGGGCCATGCTCGCGAGCGTGTCGTAGAGCGCGATGCCGGCGCCGACGTAGGCGCGCTCCCACACACGGTGCTCGAGCGGGTAGAGGAAGGGGACGGGGCGCACGAGGTGCGGCGCGAGGTCCTTGATGAGGAGGTCGCGCTCGGTGAGCGCCTCGTGGACCAGGTGGAAGTCGAGCATCTGCAGGTAGCGCAGCCCGCCGTGGACCAGCTTGCTCGAGCGGCTCGACGTGCCGGCGGCCCAGTCCTGGGCCTCGACGATCGCGGTCGACAGCCCGCGGGTCACGGCGTCGAGGGCGATGCCCGCCCCGGTCACGCCGCCGCCGATCACGAGGACGTCGAGCTCCTGGTCCGCGCTCGTGCTCGCCTCGAGCGCGCTCAGCGCTCGCTGGCGAGACTCTGCGGTGAGTCTGCTGGAAGTCATCCGATGGCCTTCTCTCGTCGTCGATCTGGTGCGTCACGGGGAGGCAGGGGGTGCGGCGCCCCTCCTGTGACGTTCCCACGGCTCCGCGTCCCGCGCTAGCGGTACGAGGCGGGGCCCAGGAGGGCGCCGTGCCGCGGCACAGCGCTGTCGAAATGCCGCTGCACGTATTAACGTCAACATGTCAGGAACGTACGCGCAAGCGCAGTGCACAAACGTGCAGACGCCGAAGGCAGAGGCAGGAGACCCGCAGATGGCGGATCGTGAGCAGGACGTCCTCCGGGCGGCCTCGATGTACTACCTCCAGGACATGAAGATGGAGGCGATCGCGAAGCACCTGCGCACGTCGCGCTCGACGGTCTCGCGTCTGGTCAAGAAGGCGCGTGAGACTGGTCTGGTGGAGATCACGCTGCGCCCCACGCAGAGCAGGGCGCCCGGGCTCGGCGCGCACATCTCCGCCACCTACGGCATCGACGCCTACGTGGTGCCCGTCCCGGACTCGACCCAGCAGGTCGACCGGCTCGACCAGGTGGCCCTCACGACGGCCCGCCTGCTCGGCTCGTGGTTCGACTCCGACATGATCCTCGGCATCGCGTGGGGGACCACGCTCGCCGCGATCTCCCGGCACCTGAGCCGCAAGCCGACCCGGGGCTCCGCCGTCGTGCAGCTCAACGGCGCGGCCAACACGCGCACGTCCGGGGTGCACTACGCGGGTGACCTGATCGCCGGGTACGGCGAGGCGTTCGACGCTCACGTGCACCATTTCCCAGTGCCCGCGTTCTTCGACTACGCCGAGACCAAGCAGGCCATGTGGCGCGAACGGTCGGTGCGACGCGTGCTCGACGTCCAGCGGCGGGCCGACGTCGCGCTGTTCTCGGTGGGCGCGGTGTCGGGAGCCGTGCCCAGCCACGTGTACTCCGCGGGCTACCTCGAGCCCGAGGACATCGCGGTGCTGGAGGCCGAGAAGGTGGTCGGGGACGTGTGCACCGTCTTCCTGCGGGCCGACGGCACCTACCGGGACATCGCGCTCAACGAGCGGGCCACGGGCCCCGGCCCCGACGAGCTCAAGCGGATCCCGCAGCGCATCTGCGCGGTCGCGGGCGACAACAAGGTCGCGCCGCTGCGGGCCGCGCTGCGGGCCGGTGTGGTGACGCACCTGGTGATCGACGAGATCACGGCCTCGCACCTGATCGAGCAGGAGACGGGGCGCATCGCGGTCGCCCGCACGCGCATCGAAACTATGCAGTCGGGTGCATGAGTACGCACTTGGGGCCGCGGAGGCGTAGATTGTCCGGGTGACGAGCAGCCCCACGACCACCCTCACGCTCCGCCCCGCACTGCCCGCGGACGTCCGCGCCATCCGCGGGCTCGTCGAGCCCTACGCCGAGGAGCGCATCCTCCTGGCCAAGGAGATGGTCGGCTACTACGAGGCCGTCCAGGAGTTCGTGGTCGCCGACGTCGGCGAGCCGGACGCCCCCCAGGTCGTCGGCTGCGGGGCGCTGCACGTCATGTGGGACGACCTCGCCGAGATCCGCACGCTCGCGGTCGACCGCGCCTGGCTCGGCAAGGGGGTGGGGCACCGGCTGGTGACCGAGCTCCTCGACCGGGCCCGCTCCCTGGCTCTGCGGCGCGTCTTCTGCCTGACGTTCGAGGTCGACTTCTTCCGCGCGCACGGGTTCGAGCCGATCGAGGGCACCCCGGTCTCGCCCGACGTCTACGCCGAGCTCCTGCGCTCGCACGACGACGGCGTGGCCGAGTTCCTCGACCTCGCCCGGGTCAAGCCCAACACCCTCGGCAACACCCGGATGCTGCTGGCGCTCTGAGGGGCGCGCTCGCGCCCGGCGCTCCGGCAGGGGCGTCCGCACCGTCAGGCGGGCAGCCGGTAGACCTCGCCGTCCTGCTCCACGAGGCCGTCCTCGACCAGGCTCGCGACGCACCGCCCCAGCTGTGCGGCGTCGGGCCACAGCCCGGCGACGACGTCGCGGTGCACGGGCCCGTCCGCGCCGCGCAGCGCGGCCATGACCCGGCCCCGTGCCTGCCGGTCGGTGCCCTCCCAGGCCTGGGTCCGGCGTCGGGCGGCGTGCTCGTCCGGTGGGCTGCCCGCAGCCCGCCACGCGCACAGGTCCGCGACCGGGCACTCGTCGCAGCGCGGCGAGCGTGCCGTGCACACGAGCGCACCGAGCTCCATCGAGGCGGCCGCCCACGACGCGGCCTCGGCGTCCCCGGTCGGCGCGACGAGCGTCGCGAGCCGGCGCTCGGCCGCGGTGTACGACGGTGCGGGCAGCGCCGTCCCCGCCACCGCGCGCGCCAGGACGCGCCGCACGTTCGTGTCGACGACGACCGCACGGCGCCCGTGCGCGAACGCCCTCACTGCCGCGGCCGTGTACTCCCCGACGCCCGGCAGCGCGAGCAGCTCGTCCAGGTCCTGGGGGACCTGCCCCGCGTGCCGTCCGACGACTGCGCGCGCGCAGTCCTGCAGGCGCAGGGCGCGGCGCGGGTAGCCGAGGCGCCCCCAGGCGCGCAGCACGTCGGCCGTCGACGCCGCCGCGAGGTCCGCGGGCTCGGGCCACCGCGCCGTCCACGCACGCCACGCGGGCTCGACCCGCACCACGGGCGTCTGCTGCAGCATGACCTCGCTCACCAGGACGCCCCAGGGGGAGCAGTCGTCGCGCCGCCACGGCAGGTCGCGCGCGCTCGCGGCGAACCACTGCCCGACGGCGTCGCGCAGGTCCGCGTGCGGGTCAGGTCCCTGGAGGCTCGCCAGGGCAGGTCGGCGGTCGGGCGTGCGAGGACGCGGGGCGTCGAGCGAGGTGCGGGAGGACGGCATGGTGCGACCATTCTCGCCGACCCTGCGCACCCCGTGCGTCGACGGGGCCGCGCCCGTCCGCCACCCGACGGGAGCCGCGCGGTGTGGCGGTGAGGAACGGCCCCCGTGGCGACGTACCGTTGCCCCTAGTGCAGGGCGAGCCTGCGCGGACAGTCGATCGGAGCCGCACGTGAGCACGGCGCAAGGTACCCGGCCGCCGACCGGGTCGAACCCGGTCCCGGGGGCCCCCGGGCACAGGCCGGGCGGCGCGTCGGCCGGCAGGCCCACGTCCCGGACGCTGCGCGTGCGCCGCACCATGGCACTCGTCCTGCTCGCGGTGATCGTGGTCGGGGTCGTCATGCTCGTCCGGGCCGCGATCGCGTTCGGCACGGGACTGCTCGCGGAGGACCCCCAGGGCAAGGTCGCCCCTCCGCCTCCCCAGGAGGTCGCCGCGACCGGGTACAAGGCCTGCCAGGCCAAGGACGTCACGCTGTGGCTCGCAGCCTCGAGCACCGAGTACGCGGTCGGGGAGAACCCGTCCTTCACCGTGACGCTGACGCACGTGGGCTCCAGGCCGTGCTTCGTCGACGCCTCGTTCGCGGTCCAGGAGCTCACGATCACCTCCGGCAGCGAGCGCATCTGGTCGTCGGCCGACTGCCCCGCGGAGTCCGAGCCCCTCCTCATGGCCCCGGGCGACGAGTGGCCGAAGACCGTGACGTGGACGAGGGAACGCTCGGCCCCCGAGTGCGCCACCGGCCTGCCGGCGACGCTCCCGGGGACCTACAGCGTGGTCGTGGCGTCGAACGAGGCCGAGGGGCTCACGAGCCCCGCCGTGTCCTTCACGCTGGTCGCGCCCGAACCCGTGACGCCGCCCGCGCCGCAGACCCCGGCCGACGGGGCTCCCGCAGAAGGGGCCGACGAGGCCCCGGCCGTGCCCGCGGAGGGCACGGAGCCGCCCGCCGCCGGAGACGGGGAGGCGCCGTCGCAGGACGGAGCGGCGACCCCCGAGGGGGACGTCCCGCCCGAGGGGTAGTCCCCGTCTCTGGTCCCGGGGCTGCCCCGGACGCCGGACGTCAACGCGTCGCTGGGCTAGACGTACCGCTCGAGGATGCTCGACTCGGCGAGGCGCGACAGGCCCTCGCGGACAGCGCGGGCCCGCTGCTCGCCCACGCCGTCCACGGCCATGAGGTCGTCGATGCTCGCGGCCAGGAGCTTCTGGAGACCACCGAAGTGCGAGACCAGGCGGTCGATGATGGTGCCCGGCAGGCGGGGCACCTTCGACAGGAGCCGGTACCCGTGCGGTGCGACCGCCGCGTCGAGGGCCTCGCCACCACCCGGGAGGTCGAGGACGCGCCCGATGAGGGTGAGGTCGAGGAGCTGCGTCGAGTCGAGCGCACCGAGGGCGTTCTTGACGTCCGCGAGCGAGCGCTCCTTGCGGCCGAGCTCGACGTAGTCGCGGATGACGGACTCGCGGTCCGAGCCGATCCCGCCGATCAGCTCGTCGAGCTGGAGCGCGAGCAGTCGACCGTCCGTGCCGAGCTCGACGACGTAGCCCGCGATCTCCTCGGAGATGCGGCCGACCATCTCGAGGCGCTGGACCACGGCGCACACGTCGCGGACCGTGACGAGGTCCTCGATCTCCAGGGCCGACAGCGTGCCGCTGACCTCGTCGAGGCGGGCGCGGTAGCGCTCGAGCGTCGCGAGGGCCTGGTTGGCACGGGAGAGGATGGTGTCCGAGTCCTCGAGCACGTAGCGCTGACCGCCCACGTACAGCGCGACGATCCGCATGGACTGGCTGACCGAGATGACGGGGAACCCGCACTGCTTGGCGACGCGCTCCGCGGTGCGGTGGCGCGTGCCCGACTCGGTGGTCTCGATGGTCGCGTCCGGCAGGAGCTGGACCGCCGCGCGCAGGATGCGGTTCGCGTCCCGGTCGAGGACCACGGCGCCGTCCATCTTGGAGAGCTCGCGCAGGCGGGTCGCGGAGAAACCGACGTCCAGCACGAAACCACCCGAGCACATGGTCTCGACGACCTTGTCCAGGCCGAGGACGATCAGTGCGCCCGTCCGGCCACGCAGGATGCGCTCGAGGCCGTCGCGGAGCTCGGTGCCCGGAGCCACTGCTGCGAGGGTCTCCCGGAGCATGTCGTCAGGGTGCACAGGGGAGTTGGCCACGTGGGCATCCTACGCTGCCGGGCCGTTCGAGGGGCGAGAAAACACCGTTCCTGGGACGACCGGAGGTCACGATGGCGCAACGGTTCTCACTCGTCGAAGCGCGTGCGCTCCTGCTGCGAGGGAAGGTGACCGGCGCGCGCCAGCTCGACGGCCTCGCCCAGGTGCTGCGCGGGCAGCACGGTCATGCCCGCAGGGGGCTTGGGGGACGACCCGCGAGGAACCACGGCACGGGTGAAGCCGAGCCTCGCGGCCTCGCCCAGGCGCCGGTCCAGGCCGGAGACCGGGCGGATGTCGCCGGCCAGCCCGACCTCGCCGATCGCGATGGTCCCGGGTGGCATGACCTGGTCCTCGCGGGCCGAGAACGTCGCGAGCGCGATCGCGAGGTCCGCCGCGGGCTCGGTGACGCGGGCGCCGCCGATCGTCGAGACGTAGACGTCCTGGTCGACCAGGCGGACCCCGGCGTGCCGGTGCATGACGGCGAGGATCATCGCGAGCCTGCTCGAGTCCACGCCGCTCGTGGTGCGCCGCGGGTTCGTCAGCGAGCTGGGGACCACGAGGGACTGGATCTCGAGCGCGAGCGGGCGACGCCCCTCGAGCGTCACGGTGATGAAGGTGCCGGGGGCGCCGGCCCCCGAGTGCGACATGAACAGCCCGCTGGGGTCCGTGAGACCCACGATCCCGGTCTCCGACAGGTCGAAGCAGCCGACCTCGTCGGTCGGCCCGTACCTGTTCTTGACGGCTCGCACGAGCCGCAGGCGCGAGTGCCTGTCGCCCTCGAACTGGCACACGACGTCCACCAGGTGCTCGAGCGTGCGCGGCCCGGCGACCGAGCCGTCCTTGGTCACGTGCCCGACGAGGATCACGGGCAGGTCCCGCTCCTTGGCCGCGGCGATGAGCGCCGCGGCGACCTCGCGCACCTGGCTCACGCCGCCGGGGGCGCCCTCGACCTGCGCCGAGGCGATCGTCTGCACCGAGTCGACGACGAGCATCGCGGGGTTCGTGGCCTCGATGTGCCCCAGCACGGTCGCGAGGTCCGTCTCGGCCGCGAGCAGCAGGCCCGGCGCGAGCGCGCCCACCCGCTCGGCCCGCAACCTGACCTGCCCGGCCGACTCCTCGCCCGTGACGTACAGGACCGTGCGAGGCTGCGGCGTCGGGCGCGGGGAGTCGCCCGGGGACGGCACCTTGTCGCTCACTCCGGCCGCGACGTTGCTCGCGACCTTGAGCAGCAGCGTCGACTTGCCCACGCCCGGCTCTCCCGCGAGCAGGACCACGGCCCCCGGGACCAGGCCGCCGCCCAGCACGCGGTCGAACTCGGCGACGCCCGTGGGCGTGGCGCGCGCGGTCTCGACGTCGATCTCTCCGATGGGCCGCGCCGGGTTGCGGGTCGGGGCGACCGCCGCGGTCCGGGGCCCGGCGCTCGCCGTGGCCTCCTCCGTGACGGTGCCCCACTCCTGGCACTCGCCGCAGCGGCCGACCCACTTGGCCGTGGTCCACCCGCACTCGCTGCAGCGGTAGGCGGGCTTGGCCGGGCGCTTGCTCGTGGCACGGGAGGCGGAGGTCGATGTGGTCACGCGCGTCACGCTAGCCGTCGGCACCCACAGCCCGGCGGGGTCGCGGCCCGCGCGGCGCGCCGTCGGCGGCGAGGGGCGCCCGCCCGGGGGCGGCGGAACGTGGTCCCGATGGCGCGCGGCCCGGCCCCTGCCCATCATGAAGCCATGCGCAGGCTCCGGAAGGACAGCCCGTGGTGGACCGTCATCACCACCCTGGGCTCGCTCGCGGCGTGCCTGCTCCTCTACTACGGCGTGCCGCTCGGGGACGCCGACCGCGAGTGGGTGCAGATCCTGCTGTTCGCGGTCGGTTTCCTGGGGTTGTGCTACCTCGTCAGGTTCCAGGTGCGGCGCCAGCTCCGCGCGGGTCGCGAGCCGAGCGTGCGCGTCCAGTCCGTGATCGGGCTGCTGTCGCCCATCATCGTCTTCTTCTCGATCGCCTACTACCTCCTGGCGATCCACAGCGACACCGAGTTCGTGGGGATCGAGACACGCACCGACGCGCTGTACTTCACGGTCGTCACGCTCGGGACCGTCGGGTTCGGGGACGTCCACCCCGTCGGGCAGGCGGCGCGCGTCATCACGATGGTCCAGATCCTGTTCGACCTCGCCGTGATCGGCGTGCTGGTCGCCGTCGCGACGCAGCGCATGAAGGAACGGGCGGAGCGGCGGGACGTCCACCTCGACGGGGACTGACCAGCGCGGCTCCCACGGACGCGTGCGGGCGCACACTATTCTGGCGCCTTCACAGCGTCGCCACGAGGAGAGTGCCATGAGCCAGCAGACGGGGCGGCCGCGTCCACCGTCCCAGGACCGTCCGGGCCTGAGGGACAGCCGTCACCACCGCGGTCCCTCGTCGGACGTCTTCGCACGACGGCGCCTGGTCGCCCTGGTGCTCCTCGTCGGCCTGCTGGTCGGGTTCGTCCTCCTCCTCGCGTTCGTCTGGCCGGGGTTCGCCTCGGGGGGCGAGGAGAAGGAGCCCGCCGAGGTCACCGTCACCGCACCTCCCGCGACACCGACGATCGAGCCGGTCGAGCGGTCGGCGACCACCGAGCTCGCGAAGGCGCTGCCTGCGAGCGTCCTGCAGTTCGCGCTCCGGGAGGAGGCCCCGACCGACGACTACGGTGACGCCGGGGTGATCGAGGCGCACGCGCTGACGTACGCGGACGCCGAAGGGGACGACGCGACCCTCGTCACGGTGCTGGCAGGGCAGTGGGGCACCGACGACGAGGCGAAGGAGGCGTACGACGACCTGGTCGCCGCCGCCGTCGACGCGGGCGGCGAGCCCGCGTCCGAGGGTGACGTCGAGGTCGGTGGCGAGGTCGTGGGAACCTATGTCGTCACCCCGGTCGCAGAGACCGAGGGGACGTCGACCGTCACCTGGCGCAACGGCACGGTCGTGCTGCAGGCGACCGGACCGGTCGACGAGATCGAGAAGTTCTTCACCGCGTTCCCGCTCTAGCCGCGGTACCGTCGGCGACGGCGCAGCGGGGCGCACCAGGTCAGGTGCTCCCCGCGCACCGGGCTCGTCGGCCCTCGGCGGGCACCGGCCGACGGACCGGGACGCACGACCAGGAAGCAGGAACGACGATGTCCTCGACGCCCACGACGACCCACGAGGAGCTCACCCCGGGGCCCGCCCCACGGCTCGCGGTCCTGGGGACCGGCGTCATGGGGGAGACGGTGCTGGCCGGGGCCCTGCGCGCCGGCTGGCCCGCGTCCGAGGTGGTCGCGACCGTGCGCCGCCCCGAGCGGGGCCACGAGCTGGGGGAGCGCTACGGTGCGAGCACGACGACCGACAACGCCGGGGCCGTCCGGGGGGCGCGGGTGGTCGTGGTCGCCGTCAAGCCCAAGGACGTCGCCGCGCTGCTCGCGGAGGTCTCGCCCCACCTGGGCGAGGGGACCGTGGTGGTGAGCGTCGTCGTCGGGCTCTCGACGCGGTTCTACGAGGACCGGCTCCCGGCCGGGACGGCGGTCGTGCGCGTCATGCCCAACACCCCGTCCGTGATCGGTGCGGGCGTCAGCGCGGTCAGCGGCGGCTCGGCCGCGAGCGACGACGACGTCGCCCTGGTCGAGCGGCTCCTGGGCGAGACCGGGCTCGTGGTGCGCGTCGCGGAGAAGGACCAGGACGCGGTCGGGGCGCTGTCCGGCTCCGGCCCCGCCTACGTGTTCTACGTCGTGGACGCGCTCGCGGAGGCGGGCGTGCTGCTCGGGCTGACCCGGGCCGTCGCGCTCGAGCTCGCCACGGCGACCGTGCTCGGCTCGGCCCGCATGCTCGACGAGACGGGCGAGCACCCCGTGATCCTGCGCGAGAAGGTGTCGTCGCCCGGAGGGACCACGGTCGCCGCGCTGCGGGAGCTCGACGCGGGCGGGGTCCGGGCCTCGTTCCTCTCGGCCCTCGAGGCGGCCCGCGACCGGTCGCAGGAGCTCGCCGCGGCTCTCGAGGCGCAACGATGAACGGCGAGCACGGACGGACCCGGCCCCCCGCGATGTCCGACGTCGCCGAGGTCGCCGGGGTGTCGCACCAGACGGTGTCGCGCGTCCTCAACGACCATCCGAGCGTGCGCCCGGAGACGCGGGAGCGGGTCCTCGACGCGATCGCGCGGCTCGGGTACCGACGCAACAGCGCGGCCCGGGCGCTGGTCACGGCACGCTCCGGCACCATCGGCGTCGTGACGACGGGCTCGGCGCTGTACGGGCCGACGAGCACGCTCATCGCGGTCGAGGGCGCGGCGCGCGAGCACGGCTACTTCGTGTCCGTCGCGACGATCCGCAGCTACGACGCGGAGACCATGAACACGGTCCTCGAGCACTTCATGGCGCAGGCCGTCGAGGGGATCGTGGTCATCGCCCCCCAGACGGACGTCGCGTCGGCGGTCGACTCGTTCCGGGCCGCGGTGCCGGTCATCCTCATCGCGGCCCGCGAGCCGGGCGAGACGCCGGGGGGCGGCCCGCACGCCGGCGCCGCGAGCATCCTGCCGATCGCGGTCGACCAACGGCTGGGGGCGCGGCTGGCCACCGAGCACCTGCTCGACCTGGGGCACCGGACGGTCGTCCACCTGAGCGGCCCCCTCGACTGGTTCGACGCGCGCGAACGTGCGCGCGGGTGGCGGGACGCGCTCGCCGCGCGCGGGGTGCCGGAGGCCGAGCGCGAGATGATCCGCTGCACCTGGTCGTCCGACGCGGGCTACGAGGTCGGGCGCGACCTGGCCCGGCGCGTGCAGGCGGGGGACGGGCCGAGCGCGGTCTTCGCGGGCAACGACCACCTGGCGCTGGGCGTCCTGCAGGCGTTCTGGGAGGCGGGCGTCGTGGTCCCGCGCGACGTGTCGGTCGTCGGGTTCGACGACGTCGAGGGCTCGGCGCACTTCATCCCACCGCTCACGACCGTCCGTCAGCCCTTCGACGAGCTGGGGCGCCGCTGCATGGCGCTGCTGCTCGACGCGTTCGCCGGTGCGACCCCGGAGTCCGCGCAGATCCCCCCGGTCCTCGTGACCCGGGCGAGCTCGGCCGCGCCGCGCACCTGAGGCGCCCGGCGCCGCCGCCCGCCTGAACCGCCCGCGCGCCGCGCTCGAGACGTGGGCGCGCTCCCGCGGCGGGACGCCGTTCAGCGCCCTCGAGAACCTCGATCCTCCCGACAGGCCGTCGACGGGGTGGCGAAACCTCGCGTGTGAGCGCTAACATTCACGCCAGGACGTAGCCGAGCGCGACGATGCGACGAGGAGAGACAGCAATGGTGCAGCAGGACGAGGTGGTCGACCTCAGGGAGTCGGTCGTCGCCGGGAACACCGCACTGGGGATCGAGCTCGGCTCGACGCGGATCAAGGCGTGCCTGGTCGGCCCGGACGGGACCCCCGTCGCGAGCGGCAGCCACGCCTGGGAGAACGAGTACCTCGACCGCACCTGGACCTACTCGCTCGACGCGGTGCGCGAGGGGCTGCAGCACTGCTATGCAGACCTGGTCGCCGACATCGAGCGCCGGTACGGCGTGCGCCCGACGACGTTCGGGGCGATCGGGGTCTCTGCCATGATGCACGGCTACCTCGCGTTCGACGCCGACGGCGAGCAGCTCGTCCCGTTCCGGACCTGGCGGAACACGACCACGGGCAAAGCGGCGGCCGAGCTCTCGGAGCTGTTCGACCACAACGTCCCGCTGCGCTGGTCCGTCGCCCACCTGTACCAGGCGATCCTCGACGACGAGCCCCACGTGGCCCGGGTGGCGTCCCTCACGACGCTCGCCGGGTACGTCCACCGCGCCCTCACCGGCCGCCCGGTGCTCGGGGTGGGCGACGCGTCCGGCATGTTCCCCGTCGACCCCGCGACGCGCACGTACGACCGCCGCATGCTCGACGCGTTCGACGGGCTCGTCGCCACGCGCGCACCCGGCCTCGCGGTCGAGCCCCTGCTGCCCGAGGTCCTCGTCGCGGGTCAGGACGCCGGGAGCCTGACCCCCGCGGGCGCGGCCTGGCTCGACCCCACGGGCGCCCTCCGCCCGGGCGTGCCGTTCTGCCCCCCAGAGGGTGACGCCGGGACGGGCATGGTGGCGACGAGCTCGGTCGCGCCGCGCACGGGCAACGTCAGCGCGGGCACGAGCATCTTCGCGATGGTCGTGCTCGAGCACGCCCTCGCCGCCCGCCACCACGAGCTCGACCTGGTCACGACCCCCGCGGGCGACCTCGTCGCGATGGTCCACTGCAACAACGGGGCGAGCGAGCTCGCCGCCTGGGCCGACCTGTTCGGCGAGGTCACGTCCGCGCTCGGCACCCCCGCGGCGCCCGACGACGTGTTCGGCGCGATCCTGCGCGCCGCTCTCGACGGCGACGCGGACGGCGGTGGGCTGCTCGCGTACAACTACCTCTCGGGTGAGCCGATCACCGGGCTCGAGGAAGGGCGCCCCCTGGTCGTCAGGACGCCCGGCAGCAGGCTGACCCTCGCCAACTTCATGCGCACGCAGGTCTACAGCGCGTTCGGCACGCTCGCCCTGGGCATGCGCGTGCTCGCGGCCGAGGGCGTCGCGCTCGACGCGATGTTCGCGCACGGCGGGATCTTCCGGACCGAGGGCGTGGCCCAACGGCTGCTCGCCGCGGCGATCGGCGCGCCCGTGACCGTGGGGCGGACAGCGGGCGAGGGCGGTGCGTGGGGCATCGCGGTGCTCGCCGCCTACGCACGCTCGGTGGCCGGAGGGAACGACCAGGACCTCGACACCTACCTCCGTGAGCACGTGTTCGCGACGGCCGAGCTGGACACCGCCCGGCCCGACCCGGTGGACGCGGCGGGCTTCGCCGCCTACCTCGACCGCTACGACGCGGGCCTCGCGGTCGAGCGCGCCGCCGTCGACGCGCTCTGACCCCGACGAAGGAGATCTCATGAGCACCCTGCCCACGACGACCGAGGCGAGCGGGCCGACCGGCCCCGCCGGCTCCGACGGCCCGGCCGGTGCGACCGGGGCCGCCGACCCGTCCCGCGCGACCGGTCCCGGCCACCCTGCCGCAAGCCCGACGGCCCCGCCGCCGGGCGTGCCCGCCCACCTGCGCGCCGCGGTCGACGCCGCCAAGGAGCGGGTGGCCGCGCTGCACGCCGAGCTGCCCCGCTGGGAGCTCGTGGTGTGGACGGCGGGCAACGTGTCCGAGCGCGTGCGCGCCGCCGAGGGTCCCGGTGGCGCCGACGGCCGTGGTGACCTCCTCGTCATCAAGCCGTCGGGCCTGTCCTACGACGACATCACGCCCGAGTCGATGGTCGTGTGCGACCTCGACGGGAACCTCGTCGAGGGGGACCGTGCGCCGTCGTCGGACACCGCGGCCCACGCCTACGTCTATCGCCACATGCCCGAGGTGGGCGGGGTGGTGCACACGCACTCGACGTACGCGACGGCCTGGGCCGCGCGCGCCGAACCCGTGCCGTGCGTCCTGACGATGATGGCCGACGAGTTCGGCGGCGACATCCCGGTGGGGCCGTTCGCGCTCATCGGCGACGACTCGATCGGGCGAGGCATCGTCGAGACCCTGCGCGAGTCCCGCAGCCCCGCGGTGCTCATGCGCAACCACGGGCCGTTCACGATCGGCAAGGACGCCCGCTCGGCCGTCAAGGCGGCCGTGATGTGCGAGGAGGTCGCCCGGACCGTGCACGTCAGCCGCCAGCTCGGCGACCCGACCCGGATCGAGCAGTCCGACGTCGACTCGCTCTACACGCGCTACCAGCACGTCTACGGTCAGCCGCCCGCGCACTGACGCGCGGCGGGCGGCGCGTCAGTGCGCACCCCCTCACCCGTACACCCGGCCCCGCACCGACGCGGGGGCCGACCCCACCGACACGAAAGATGTGGACCCCATGAGCAAGCCCTACGCGGACCGCGAGATCTGGTTCCTCACCGGCAGCCAGGACCTGTACGGCGAGGAGACGCTGCGCCAGGTCGCGGAGCAGTCGCAGGAGGTCGCGCGCGCCCTCGACGCGTCCGCCGACGTCCCGGCGAACGTCGTCTGGAAGCCCGTCCTGAAGGACGCCTCGTCGATCCGGCGCGCGATGCTCGACGCCAACGCGGACGACCGCGTGCTCGGCGTCGTGACGTGGATGCACACGTTCAGCCCCGCGAAGATGTGGATCGGGGGGCTCGACGCGCTGCGCAAGCCGCTGCTGCACCTGCACACGCAGGCGAACGTCGAGCTCCCGTGGGACTCGATCGACTTCGACTTCATGAACCTCAACCAGGCCGCGCACGGCGACCGTGAGTACGCGTACATGGCGACGCGGCTCGGGGTGGCGCGCACGACCGTCGTCGGGCACGTGTCGAACCCGGCCGTCACGGCACGTGTCGGGTCATGGGTGCGCGGGGCCGCGGGCTGGGCGGCGACGCACGAGCTGCGCCTGGCCCGGTTCGGCGACAACATGCGCAACGTCGCCGTGACCGAGGGGGACAAGACGGAGGCCGAGCTGCGCTTCGGTGTGAGCGTGAACACGTGGGGAGTCAACGACCTCGTCGCTGCTGTCGACGCCGTCTCCGAGGCGGACGTGGACGCCGTCGTGGCCGAGTACGAGGACCTCTACGACGTGGCCGAGGAGCTGCGCAAGGACGGCGACCGGCACGAGTCGCTGCGCTATGCCGCCCGTCAGGAGATCGCTCTCGAGACGTTCCTCGAGTCGGTCGGGGCCAAGGCGTTCACGACCAACTTCGAGGACCTGGGCGACCTGCGCCAGCTCCCCGGCATCGCGGTCCAGCGGCTCATGTCCAAGGGCTACGGGTTCGGTGCCGAGGGAGACTGGAAGACGGCCGTGCTGGTCCGCGCCGCGAAGGTCATGGGCGAGGGGCTGCCCGGCGGCGCGTCGCTCATGGAGGACTACACGTACGACCTCACGCCCGGCAGCGAGAAGATCCTGGGCGCCCACATGCTCGAGGTCTGCCCGTCCCTGACGACGTCGCGCCCGCGCGTGGAGATCCACCCGCTCGGGATCGGCGGCAAGGAGGACCCGGTCCGCATGGTGTTCGACGCCGACCCCGGCGTGGGCGTCGTCGTCTCGCTCGCCGACATGCGCGACCGCTTCCGCCTCACGGCCAACGTCGTGGACGTCGTCCCGCCGAGCGCGCCGCTGCCGCACCTGCCCGTCGCGCGTGCCGTGTGGGAGCCGCGACCCGACTTCGTGACGTCGGCCGAGGCCTGGCTCACCGCGGGCGGCGCGCACCACACGGTGCTCTCGACCGCCGCGGGCATCGACGCGTTCGAGGTGTTCGCCGAGATGGCGCGCACCGAGCTGCTCGTGATCGACGAGAGCACCACGCGCCGCGGCTTCCGTGACCAGGTCCGCTGGAACCAGGTCTACTTCCGCGTCGCGCAGGGCCTGTGAGCGGATCCGCCTCGGGCTCGCCGGACGCGTCGGTCCGCCCCCGCGAGGGGCGGGCCGACGCGTTCGGCTACCTGCTGGTGCACTTCGTCGAGGACCCGGACGAGCACCGTGAGACCGTCCACTGCTCGCTCAGCCGGGGCGACGACCCGACGGCGTGGGACCGGCTGGGCGTCGTGCTCGAGTCCCGGCTGGGCACGACCGGGCTGCGCGACCCGCACGTCGTGCGCACGGGGGACGGGTTCGTCCTCGTCGCGACCGACCTGCGGGTGTTCGGCGGCGACGACGCGGGGTGGGACGCGTGGCAGCGGCACGGGAGCAGGTCGCTCGTGGTGTCGAGGTCCGCGGACCTCGTGCGCTGGTCCGAGCCGCGGCTGATCGAGGTCGCGCCTGCCCGGGCGGGCATGGCGTGGGCGCCCGAGTCCTTCTGGGACGAGCGGGCCGGGCAGTTCGTCGTCCACTGGTCGTCGACGTTGTTCGGGCCCGACGACGACGCGCACGCGGGGGAGTCGTACAGCCGCGTGCTGTACGCCACCACGACCGACTTCGAGACGTTCTCGCCCGCGCGCGTCCTGCTCGACACGGGCCGCACCACGATCGACACGACCATGATCGAGCACGGTGGGCGCGTGTACCGGTTCCACAAGGACAACAGCCCGGGCGGGCGCGGCCTCTACATGGACGTGGTCCCGCACGCGCTGTCCGACGACGCGACCGTGCTGGCCGAGCGCATCGGTGCGGACCTGTTCGGTGACGTCGAAGGGCCGCTGGTGTTCCGGGCGAACGACGCCGAACGCTGGTACCTGTTCGTCGACCAGTACGGGGACGGGGGCCAGGGCTACCGGCCGTTCGTCACCGACGACCTCGCGTCGGGCCGCTGGGAACCCGCGGGCGGGGGCTTCGACCTGCCCGACCGCACCAAGCACGGCGTCGTCGTCCCGCTGCGGGGCGACGAGTGGCAGCGCATCGCACGCGCCTGGGGGCGCTGACGCGACACCGAGGCGCCGCCCGCGCCGCCGACGCGGCCCGGCCTATGCTCGGACGATGGGTCCCGACGCGCAGGCAGAGCTCGTCCGGCTCCACGAGCTGGCGCGCACCACCTCGGCCGACGACCTCCGGGACGGCGCGCGGCTCGGGGAGCTCGCGAGGCTCGTGCGCGGCACGTCGGCGGCCGGCGCGAGCGCCGACGAGATCGCGACGTCCGGCGGGCTGTCCGTGGTCTGGGTGCGTTCCGTGCTCGACCAGACGGACGAGCCCGTGCGCGACCGGCTCGGACGGACCCTCTGGGTCCTGTGACCGGCAGGTCGCCGGGCCCGGCCTCCCGACGAGGCATCCCGACGAGTCTTCCCGAGTTTTCCCGACGACGTGCGCACCCCGCCGGGCGGGGGCCGGGATCGTCCGGCGGGGTGCGGGTGGTCAGGCGTGGGAGAGGGTCCCGGACAGGGCCGTCCACGACTCGGGGTCGAGCGTGACGGTCGTGCGTGCCGCGCCTGCACGGGAGGAACGGGTCGTCGACGCCACGTCGACGGCGGACCAGCACGCGTCGAGGACCTTGCGCGCGTGCGCGGGTCCTTCGACCGCGGCCTCGTGGTCGGCGACCATGCGCCACCCCTCGGTGAGGTCGATGCTCAGCCCGAGGTGGTCGACGTCGACGTCGACCGGTTCGGCGGACCTGTTGGTGAGGAAGAGCGCGACGGCGCCGGTGGCGGGGTCGTGCGTGGCCGCGGCGGTCACGAGCGGGACGTCGCCGTGCGCCCTGGTCGGGGTCGTGGGGACCTCGACCCGGACGTCGAGCACCTCTCCGCGTGCGAGGCGGGCGGTCGTGGCGAACGGGTGGAAGGTGGGCTGGCGCCACGCCTCGCCGTCGGGCTCGGTCATGATGGGTGCGATGACGTTGACGAGCTGTGCGAGCGCGGCCACGGGCACGCGGTCGGCGTGGTTGAGGAGCGTGACGAGCAGGTCTCCGACGACGACGGCGTCGAGCGCCGAGTAGACGTCCTCGATGATGCGCGGGGCGTCGCGCTGGACGGGCAGGTTGGTCTCGCCGGGGAAGCGGGACTGCAGGTACCAGACGTTCCACTCGTCGAACGAGATGGTGATCCTCTTGTCGGAGCGGCGGGCGGCGCCGACCGCGTCGGCCGACGCCACGACGCGGTCGATGAACCGGTCCATGGCCGTGCCGGACCCGAGGAACGACGCACGGTCCCCTGCGAACTCCTCGTAGTACGCGTGCATGGAGATGTGGTCGACCAGGTCGTAGGTGTACGACAGGACGGTCTGCTCCCACTCGCCGAACGTGTCCATCTGCATCGAGGACGAGCCGCACACGACGAGCGAGATGCTCGGGTCGACGAGCTTCATGGCCTTGCCGGCCTCGGCGGCCAGCTTGCCGTACTCGTGGGCGTCCTTGTGGCCGATCTGCCACGGTCCGTCCATCTCGTTGCCGAGGCACCAGAGCCGCACGCCATACGGCTCGGCCCGCCCGTTGGCGATGCGCAGGTCGGCCCAGCGCGTGCCGGCCTCGCCGTTGCAGTACTCGACGAGGGCGGCGGCCGCCGCGACGCCGCGCGTGCCGAGGTTGACGGCCATCATGGGCTCGATGCCCTCGCGCTCGGCCCACCGGAGGAACTCGTCGGTCCCGACGGTGTTGGGCTCGACCGTGCGCCACGCGAGGTCGAGGAAGGGCTTGCGGTCCTCGACGGGGCCGACGCCGTCCTCCCAGACGTAGTTCGAGACGAAGTTCCCGCCGGGGTAGCGGAGCATCGTCACGCCGAGCTCGTGGGTCAGCTCGGCGACGTCGCGGCGGAAGCCGTGCTCGTCCGCCGTGGGGTGCCCGGGCTCGTAGATGCCGGTGTAGACGGCGCGGCCCAGGTGCTCGACGAACGAGCCGAAGAGGCGGCGGTCGATCGGGCCGACCCGGAAGTCGGGGTGGAGCGCCACACGGGCGCGGAGGTGCGTCATCGGGATCCTCGCTTGTGGTCGTCCCGGCGGGGCCGGGGGTGCTTTACAACGATGTAGAGTCTACCTGAGCACGACGCCGAACCCGGAGGAGACCTCATGACGACGACAGCCCGAGGCCCGGTCGGCGGGCGGGTCCCGCACGCCGTCTGGGCCCCCCTGCCCGCCGGTTCGGTGATCCTCGGGACCGACGCCGGGCTCGGTGCGTGGCAGGCCGCGAGCGCACGCGCGACCGTGCCGCACTGCCTCGACGCGCTCGAGTCCTCGGGTGTCCTGGACAACCTGCGGCGACTGCTCGACGAGGGCGACCCCGCACGCCACGACGGCCCGTACCGCGGCTTCAACTTCGCCGACTCCGACGCCTGGAAGACGCTCGAGGCCGTCGCGTGGGACGCCGGCCGCACGGGCACGGACCCTCACGAGGACACGGTCCGCGCGATCGTGGACCTCGCCCGTACGGTCCAGGACCCCACGGGCTACCTCGACTCGCACGTCCAGGGTGGGGCCGCGCCCTCGGGCACCCCCTACGCCGACCTGCGCTGGGGCCACGAGCTGTACGTGCTGGGCCACCTGCTCCAGGCGGGCATCGCCCGCTCGCGCGCCCAGGGGCGCGACGACCTGCTGACGGTCGGTCGCCGCTGGGCCGACGACGTCGTCGCCCGGCTCGTCGACGGCGAGGAGCTGGTCTGCGGTCACCCCGGCGTCGAGACCGCTCTCGTCGAGCTCGCGCGACACACCGACGACCCGCGCTACCTCGACGCCGCGGTCTGCATGATCGACCTGCGCGGTCACGGCCGGCTCGGCTCCGGGCCGTTCGAGCCCGGCTACCACCAGGACGCGCAGCCCGTGCTCGCCTCGACCGAGGTCACGGGCCACGCCGTCCGGCAGCTCTACCTCCTCGCGGGCGTGACCGACGTCTACCTCGAGACGGGCGACCCCGCGTGGCTCACGACGCTCGAACGACTCTGGGAGGACGCGTACGGCCGACGCGCCCACGTCACGGGCGGCATGGGGTCGCGGCACAAGGACGAGTCGTTCGGCGACCCGTACGAGCTGCCGCCGGACCGCGCGTACGCCGAGACGTGCGCCGGGATCGCGAGCGTCCACTGGTGCTGGCGCATGCTCCTCGCGACGGGGCAGGGCCGCTACGCCGACGAGCTCGAGCGTGCCCTGCTCAACGTGGTCGCAGGAGCGACGTCCGCGGACGGCACCCGCTTCTTCTACTCCAACCCGCTCCACGTGCGCGAGGGGCACGACGGCTCGAGCGAGTACTCGCCGTCGGGCAGGCTGCCCTGGTTCGCGTGTGCGTGCTGCCCGCCCAACCTCGCGCGCCTGGTCGCCTCGCTGCACCACTACGTCGCGACCGGGCGCCAGGACGGCACGCTCGCGGTGCACCTGTACACCGACGCCGACGTCGTCCTGCCGTCCGCAGGGGTGGCCCCCGGGACGTCGTCGGCGCGGCTCGAGATCCGCACGCGCTACCCCGACGACGGGACCGTCACGGTCCGCTCGGTCGACCCGTGGCACGCGCCCGTCGCGCTGCGCGTGCCGGGCTGGGCCGACCCCGCCCGGGTGCGCCTCGTCGTCGACGGGGAACCGCGCGAGGCCGCCGTCGTCGACGGCTACGCCACGGTCGTTCCCGGCCCGGACGGGGTGCGAGAGATCCTCCTCGACCTTCCCCTCGACGTCCGTGCGGTCCGTGCGCACCCCCGGGTCGACGCGGTCCGCGGCTGCGTCGCCCTGGTGCGCGGCCCGGTCGTGCACTGCGTCGAGCAGGTGGACGTGCCGGGCGTCGCGCTCGAGGACGTCGTGCTCGACCTCGGCTCGCCCGTGCGCGTCGCGGGGCCCGTCGACGGGATCGACGCCCCCGTGACCCTGCGGGCGCGCGGCCTCGCGCGCCCCGCGGTCCCGGACGCGCCTCTCTACGCCGACGCGCGCGACGGCGCCGAGGACGGTGACGAGCACGCCGGCACCGACGTGGTCGTGGACCTCGTCGCGGTCCCCTACGCTCTGTGGGGCGAGCGCGGTGAGGGGGCGATGCGCGTCTGGCTCCCCACGGCTGGTGACCGGTGACCCCCGACGGCGCCGGTGCGGCGCAGACCGCGGGACGTGACCCCGTGGCACAGTTGACGCCCGAGGTGCTGCCGCCCCGGGAGCGAGGAGGAGTGAGACGGATGCCGGTGACGATGCACGACGTCGCAGCGCGGGCAGGCGTGTCGATCAAGACGGTGTCCAACGTCGTCAACGGCTACGCCCACATCCGCCCCTCGACCCGCGACCGGGTCGAGAAGGCCATCCAGGAGCTCGGCTACCGCGTCAACGTGTCCGCCCGGAACCTGCGCACGCGCCGCACGGACATGATCACGCTCGCCGTCCCCGAGCTCTCCCTGCCGTACTTCGCCGAGCTCGCCGACTCCGTGATCCAGGCGGCCGACGCGCAAGGCCTCACGGTCCTCATCGAACAGACCAACGCCTCGCGCGAGCGAGAGCTCGACGTGCTCTCCGGGCATCGACGGCACCTCACGGACGGGCTCGTCTTCTCGCCGCTCGCCCTCGGTCCCGACGACCTCGAGCACTTCGACGTCGACTTCCCCCTCGTGGTGCTCGGTGAGCGCATCTTCGGGGCGCCCGCGGACCACGTGACCATGAACAACGTCGCCGGCGCCTACGCGGCGACCGAGCACCTCCTCTCGCTGGGCCGCCGCCGGATCGCGGTCGTCGGGGCCCACGCGGGCGAGTCCGTCGGGTCCGCCGCGCTGCGCCTCGCGGGGTACGAGCAGGCGCTCGCGGACGCGGGCATCCCGCTCGACCCCCGCCTCGTGGGGGAGGCCGGCCTGTGGCACCGCTCGACGGGGGCGGAGACCATGGGCCGCATGCTCGACGACGGCGTGGAGATCGACGCGGTCTTCGCGCTCAACGACGCCATGGCGCTCGGCGCGCTGCACGCGCTGCACGCGCGCCGCGTCGACGTCCCGGGTGACGTCGCGATCATGGGCTTCGACGACGTCGACGACGTGCGCTACTCGGTCCCCACCATCAGCTCGGTCTCGCCCGGCCGGCCGCAGATCGCCCGCACGGCCGTCGAGCTGCTCGTCGAGCGCATCGGTGCCCGGCCCGACGAGCCGCAGGCGCCCTTCCGCCGGGTGGTCCCCGACTCGTCGGTCGTCGGCAGGGAGTCGACGGGCGACGTCCCGCCCGGTGGCGGCGAGCGCGTGGTGTCGGTCCAGCCGGGAGGCACCGAGACGGTCGAGGTCGTCCGGCGCGCTGCCGGGAACTGACCCACCCGTCGTCGTCGCGACCTCAGGTCGGGGCGTGGGCCCGTGCGTCGAGCCGCTCCAGCTGGCCGTCGGCGAGCAGCCCCGTGGCCAGCAGCGGGACGCTGACCCCGACGAGCGGGACGAGCACGGGCACGAACCACCACACGAGCAGCAGGACCGTGCTCGTCACGAGCATCGCGAGCGCGGCGGCCGGACCCAGCGCGGGCAGCAGCACGAGGAAGCGCCACGTGCGCACCCAGGGCTCGTCGTACCGCCGGGCGACCGCGGGCACGTAGGCGGCCACCACGAGCGTCCAGGCAGCCACGACCGTGCTCCCGGCGCTCAGGGCCGCCGCCGCGGGACCGTCCAGGGCGCGGAGCACGGCGGCGTCGACGAGCAGCACGGCCGCCGCGACGACCACGGGCAGGCCGAGCAGGACGAGGCGGCGCCAGGCCGCGGCCCAGCCGGTCCAGAAGTCGCGCCACAGACGGTCGGAAGGATCTGCGTCGGCGAGCCGGGCCAGGAGCCGCCCCCCGGAGTCGAGAGCGGGGAACAGGCCCAGCACGACCCCGCCCGCGAGGGTCCCGGCGATCACGAGCAGGTTGACCGCGACGAGCTGCATGACCCACCGCAGCACCTGCATCACGCGACCGGCCCAGCCGTGCACCTCGTCGTCGGCGGTCCTGGGCGAGGGGGGCGTGGGGCGGGGAGCGGGCGCGGTCACCGGACGATCGTGCCAGGTCACGGCTCGTCCTCCACGCGCGTCGCGACGACGACCCGGCCGTCGTCGCCGAGCGCGGTGACGGACGTCGCGGCACGCCCCCGCACGGCGTCCCACGAGGGGAACACGACCGCTGCGACCTCGACCCCTGCGGACGTGGCCCAGGTGAACCGTCCGCGGCCGTGAGCGCGCACCGAACCGGGCTCGACGTCGAGCGGTCCCCGGACCGACGCCTGCACTGTCGAGGGGTCCGTGTCGAGGTGGACCCGGTCCCACGTCCCGACGAGCTGTGCGACGTCCGACGGCCAGGCCGACTCGTCGTCGACCTCGCGGGACGGCCCGGCCCAGGGCTGCGGGGCGACGAGCGGCCAACCGTCGTGCGTCCACACGAGGCGCCGGACCTGGACCCGGTGACGGGTCGGGTCGTGCGCGTCCCGGACGTGGTGCACGAGGGTCTGCCGCCCGGGCTCGGTCAGGACCGAGGCGTGCCCCGGAGCGAGGAGGCCCGGGCCCCCGGCGAAGCGGTGCCCCGCGAGGACGGTCGTGCCCGCGTCGGGGGCGTCCAGGTCCGCCAGGTCCCGGCCCGAGCGGTCGAGGTAGGGCCCCTCGACGTCGTCGGACACCCCGACGCGCACGTGGTACGTCGAGAACAGCGAACCGTGGCTGACCAGGAGCGCCCAGCCGCCGCCCGGGCGCTCGACCACGAACGCCCCCTCGACCGCGCCGTCGACCGAGCGCGGGCGTCGCGCGACCAGCGCGCCGGGGGCCGTGTGCAGGGCCCCGGGAGCCGGCGCCCCCGGAGCGAGGCCGGTCGCCGGATCGAGGTCGAGCACGTGGATCCCGCCGAAGAACGACCCGTAGACGAGGTGGTGGCACCCGTCGGGCGCGACGACCACCTGGGCGTCGATCGCGTTCGGGTGGGTCAGCCCGGCAGGGTCCGGCAGGTGGTCGCTCGCGACGACGACGCCGCGGTCGGTCCAGGGCCCCCCGGGTTGCTGCGCCGTCGCGAGGCCGATCGCGGACCGTCGCGAGCCGAACGACGAGGCCGAGTAGTACATGCGCCACCCGTCCGCGACCCGCACGACGTCGGGGGCCCACAGCCCCTCCGCCCCCGACCACGCCGCGGCCGGCCCGGGTACCCCCTCCAGGGCCCAGCCGTGGAGCTCCCAGTCGACCAGGTCCCGCGAGCGGCGGACCTGGACCCCCGCCCGGAGCGGGCCGTCGGCCGCGGTGTCGGTCGAGAAGAGCCAGTAGGTGCCGTCGTCGTCGCGCACCGCGGTCGGGTCGTGGGCGTGCTCGGCGCCCCACCCCGCAGCGTCGTCCCGCACGTCAGCCCTTCGATCCGGTGAGCGCGACCGACTGGATGATCTGCCGCTGGAAGATCAGGAAGATCACGAGGATCGGCAGCAGCGCGACGAACGACGCCCCCATGATCAGGGGGTAGTCCCGCTGCGTCGCGAACTCGACGTTGAGGTTGGCGATGACGACCTGCAGGGTCTGCTTCTCGGGAGAGTTCAGGTAGAGGATCGGGGCGAGGTAGTCGTTCCAGATCGTCATGAACCACAGGATGAACTGCGCCGCGATGGCGGGCTTGATCATCGGCAGGATCATGACGCGGAAGATCTGGAAGTACGAGGCGCCGTCGATCTTCGCGGCCTCGACGATCGAGTCCGGTACCGACTCCAGGTATTGGCGCAGGAAGAAGATCATGATGATGTTCCCGAACAGCAGCGGGACGATGAGCGGCAGCAGGGTGTCCACCCAGTGCAGCCGGGAGAACATGACGAACTGCGGGATCATGATCGTCGGGTACGGGATCATCAGGCCCGAGAGCAGCGCCAGGAAGATCACGTTCTTGCCCGGGAGCCGCATCTTGGCCAGGGCGAAGGCCGCGAGCGACGAGGTCACGGAGCCGACCACGGTGACCGTCGTGGCCACGACCAGGCTGTTCCGGAAGCCCGAGAGGATGGGCGCCTCGGACCACATGCGCGTGTAGGTGTCCCACTGCGGGTCCGAGGGCCACAGCACGGGCGGCAGCGCGAACACCTCGGGCTTGGTCTTGAGGGACGTCGAGAACATCCACAGCAGCGGTGCGATCATCACCACGGCGAACAGCGCGAGGACGACGAAGAGGATCGTGTTCGTCACGCGGTTGCGGCCGGTGACGCTGTCGAGGGTCTTGCTCATGTCGGTGACTCCTGCCCTCAGTCGATGCTGAAGCTGTTGCGGCGGTTGAGCCGGAACTGGATGAGCGTGATGACGAGGACGATGACGCCCAGGACGACCGCCATGGCCGTCGCGTAGCCCATCTGCTGGTACTTGAACGCCTTGCGGACGATGTACCAGACGACGCTCGCGGAGCTGAACTCCGGGCCGCCCGCCGGGGTCATGATGTTGATCTCGGTGAAGATCTGGGCGCCCGCGATCACGTTGGTGACGACGATGAAGAACGTCACGGGGCGGACCATGGGCAGGGTGATGGACCGGAACTTCTGGAACGCGTTCGCGCCGTCGAGGGACGCGGCCTCGTACAGCGAGGCCGGGACGGACTGGATCGCCGCGAGGTAGAGCAGCATCGAGTAGCCGAGGCCCTTCCACACGGCCATGAGGATGATCGCGGGCTTGACCGTGCTCGTGTTCTGGAGCCAGTCGGGGCCGTCGATGCCGAACCAGGACAACGCCTGGTTGATGAGCCCGAAGTCGCCGTTGTAGGCGAACTGCCACACGATCGCGATCGCGGCGAGCGACGAGATGACCGGCACGTAGTAGACCGTGCGGAAGAAGGTGCGGCCGGGGATCCTCCGGTTGAGCGCGATCGCGAGCACGAGGGCCAGCACGATCCCGATCGGGATGCCGAGCATGTAGAAGAACGTGTTGAACAGGCTCTTGTGGAAGTACTCGTCGGTGAGCAGCGTGGTGTAGTTGTCCAGGCCGACGAACCGCATGGCGCCCAGCCCGTTCCAGCTCGTGAGCGACGCGTAGAGCGCGAAGCCCAGCGGGTACAGGGTGAAGGCCAGGAACCCGACGACGGGGGCCGCGACGAACGCGTAGGCCCACCGGTGCTCGGTGCGGTGGAGGCGGCGTCGGTCCTTGGCGCTGCGCAAGGTCTGGGGCCGCGACGTCGTGCTGGCCGGAGCGTCGTCTGTGACGTCCGCGATCTGCGTCATCGGGGTGGTTCCTCTCGGGTGGCGACCGGTGCTGGTGAGCGGCGGCCCCGCCGCCCGCCGGAGCGGGCGGCGGGGCCGCGTCGTCAGCTCCCTGCTGCGGCCTGCTCGGCGGCGGCGTTGGACTCGTCGAGCAGCGCCTGCATCCGGGGCTGGGTCTCGGCGAGGTAGTCGGCCGCGGTCTGCTTGCCGTCGAGCACCGGCTGGATGTTCGTCCAGAGCTCGTCGTACCACTCGGCGCCGTACGTGAACGCGGCGGGCATCGCGTGCCCGTAGTCCTCGACGATGTCGAGGAACTCCTGGCGGTTGGCCGGCGCGGAGTCGGGGACCGCGGCCCACTCGGCGGCGGCGTCGACGAGGTTGGGGACCTGGATGTTCGCGTCGACGAGCGTCTTCTGCGCAGCGGGGTCGGTCGACAGGTACGTCGCGAGCCGGACGGCGTTCTCCGGGTCCTTGGTGGTGCTGGAGACGCCGATCCCGAGCGAACCGATCCACGTGGCGCTCTCGCCGCCGCTCATCGACGGCCAGGGGATGAGGTCGTAGTCGAAGTCGAGCTCGTTGTAGACGCTCACGTCCCACGGCCCGACGGGGAAGAAGCCGATCGAGCCGGCCATCCACCGCTGGTAGGTGTCGAGGGTCGCGGCGTCGGAGGCCGACGGCGTCACGCCCTCGACGTTGGTGAGGTCGGCGAAGGTCTGGAGCGCCTCGGCGAACTCGGGCGTGTCGACCGTGACCTCGGTGCGGTCGGCGTTGGTCCAGTCGCCACCGTTGCTCCAGACCATCGACTGGAGGTTCCACTGGACGTTGAGCCCCGTGCCCCACTGGTCGACGGCGCCGTCGCCGTCGGTGTCGGTCGTGAGCTGCTTCGAGATCGCGACGAACTCGTCCCACGTGAGCGGGACGTCCTTGTCCGGCAGCGGGATGCCGGCGGCCTCGAGCATGGTCTTGTTGTAGCCGAACGAGAACGGGCCCACGTCCTTGGGCAGCCCGTACAGCCGACCGTCCGGCGTGCCCTGGAGCGTGCCGTCGAAGCGGTAGGAGTCGACGCCGTAGGACCAGATGTTGTCGAGGTCCACGCCCGACTCGGCGACCTGGTCGGTGATGTCCATGAGGACGCCCGAGCTCACGTAGGACTGCAGGTTCGCCTGCTCGAGGTAGAAGACGTCGGGCACGTTGTTCCCCGAGACGGCCGCCTGGAGCTTGGTCGAGTACTGGTCCGCGTCGGTGACGATCATCTTGACCGGGACGCCGGTCTCCTCGGTGAACCGCGTGATCGCGTCCTCGTAGGCCTTCTTCTCGTCCGGTCCGCCGCGGAACATGAACGTGAGCGTGTCGCTGCCGCCGGAGTCGCCGCTCGAGCAACCGGTCAGCGCGATGCCTGTCGCCAGTGCGATACCGACGACGGTGGTGAGTCGTGACTTCTTCATCACGGGTCCTCTCGTTCCTCAGGTGTCCTGGGAGGACGGCTTGCCTCGCTGCGGATCGGCGGTCGTCGCGTGGTGCGGCGGCCGGGGTCCGTGGTCTCCGTCGACCCGATTTACATCGATGAAAACGAACGGTTGCACGCGACGTGCCACCGGGTCAAGTCGGCCGGGTCACGAATCTACAACGATGGAAACTGATGGCGGGTCGGTCGTGGCGCCGGGTTGACGGGGCCGGGGGAGGCTCGGCATCATCCTCGTCTACAACGTTGTAGAGCGTCCGACGGCGGACGCTCGTGAGCGCCGAGGAGCCTTGCCGTGCACACCACCGCCACCACCCCGCCCATGGGGTGGAACTCGTGGGACTGCTTCGGGACGACCGTCACCGAGGCCGAGGTCCTCGCCAACGCCCGCTTCCTCGCCGCGCACATGGCCCACGTCGGCTGGGACACCGTGGTCGTCGACATCCAGTGGTACGAGCCGACCGCCCGCGCCGGCGGGTACAACGACGGCGCCCCCGTGCTGATCGACGACGACGGCGTCCAGCGCCCCGCGCCGGGACGCTTCCCGTCCGCGCAGGACCGGCTCGGGCTCGCGCCGCTCGCGGCGCAGGTGCACGCGCTCGGGCTGCGGTTCGGGATCCACCTGATGCGCGGCATCCCACGACGCACGGTCGAGGCGGACCTCCCGGTCCGTGGCACCCCGTACCGCACCGGCGAGATCGCCGACCGGACCAGCACGTGCTCCTGGAACTCCGACAACTACGGGCTGGACCTCGAGCACCCCGGGGCGCGCGCGTGGCTCGACACCCAGGTCGACCGCGTCGTCGGCTGGGGCGTCGACCTCCTCAAGGTCGACGACATGCTCGCCCCGTACCACGCGGACGCCGTCGAGGCGCTCGCGGGCGCGGTCGCCCGTGCGGCGGACCGGCACGGACGCGACGTCGTGCTCTCGCTCTCGCCCGGCACCGACCTCTCGCTCGCGCGGCTCGGCCACCTGCGCCGCCACGCCACCATGTGGCGGGTCTCCGACGACCTCTGGGACCGGTGGGAGGACGTCGAGGCCCAGCTCGGTCGCCTGGCGCGCTGGGCACCGCACCAGCGCCCCGGTGCCTGGGCCGACGCGGACATGCTCCCGCTGGGGCGCATCGGGCTCCGGGCCGAGCGCGGCGGACCGCGCGACAGCCGGCTCACGGTCGACGAGCGCCGCACGCTGCTGTCGCTCTGGTGCCTCGCACGGTCCCCGCTCTTCATGGGCGGGGACCTGCCGAGCACGGACCCGGCGACGATCGCCGACCTCGTGCACCCCGGCCTGATCGACGTCCTGCACCACTCGACGGGTGGAGCGGAGCTCGTGCGCGAGGGGGACCTCGTGGTCTGGGGCGCCGAGGGCACCGGTCCGTGCGCCGGCACGCGCTGGGCGGGCGTCTTCTCGACCGCAGACGCACCCGTGCAGGTGCGCGTGCCGGCCGCCGCCGCGGGCCTGGCCCCTCTCGCTCCCGGGGGTGCCGCGCTCCTCGACGTCGTCGACGTCTGGACCGGCGCCGGGGTCCCCGTCGACCCGGCCGGCGCCGTGACCGGCGGCGAAGCGGTCCTCACGCTCGACGTCCCCGCGCACGGGGTGCGCCTGCTGCGCCTCGACCCGCCCCGGCCGCCGGGCGGGGCACCTGCCTGACGGCCCGCCAGAGCGGGCCCGGGCACTGCCCCCGCACCGCGCACCACCGACCTCGTCACCACAGCACGACCCTGGAAGGACACCATGTACTCAGCGACCCTCACCCTCGATCCGGCGTTCGTCGTCGGGCCCGTCCGGCGCC
This sequence comes from Oerskovia sp. 140933, assembly GCF_059651515.1. Lineage (NCBI taxonomy): Bacteria > Bacillati > Actinomycetota > Actinomycetes > Micrococcales > Cellulomonadaceae > Oerskovia > Oerskovia sp. 140933. Next base: position 73,619 of record NZ_JAMXIO010000005.1, on the reverse strand, counting down.
GCACGTTCGGCTCGTTCGTCGAGCACCTCGGCCGGTGCGTCTACACGGGGATCCACGACCCGGACCACCCGACCGCCGATGCCGACGGGTTCCGGGGCGACGTCCTCGACCTGACGCGCGAGCTCGGCGTGACGACCGTGCGGTACCCGGGCGGGAACTTCGTCTCGGGCTACCGGTGGGAGGACGGGGTCGGGCCCGTGGGCGAGCGCCCCACGCGCCTGGACCTCGCGTGGCACTCGAGCGACCCGAACCTCGTCGGCGTCGACGAGTTCATGCGGTGGGCGGACAAGGCGGACGTCGAGCCCATGATGGCCGTCAACCTCGGGACCCGCGGTGTGCAGGAGGCCCTCGACCTGCTCGAGTACTGCAACGTGCCCGGCGGGTCCGCGTGGTCCGACCGTCGTCGGGCCAACGGCGTCGAGGAGCCCTACCGCATCAAGATGTGGTGCCTCGGCAACGAGATGGACGGGCCGTGGCAGATCGGCCACAAGACGGCGCACGAGTACGGGCGTCTGGCGGCCGAGACCGCGCGCGCCATGCGCCTCATGGACCCGGGCCTCGAGCTCGTCGTGTGCGGCTCGTCGAGCTCCGACATGCCGACCTTCGGGGAGTGGGAGCGGGTCGTGCTCACCGAGACGTACGAGCACGTCGACCACGTCTCGGCCCACGCGTACTACTGGGAGGAGGACGGCGACCTCGCGTCCTTCCTCGCGTCCGCGGTGGACATGGACCACTTCGTCGAGTCGGTCGCCGCGACCGCGGACGCCGTCCGGGCGGCGGGCAAGCACGAGAAGCGCATCCACATCTCGTTCGACGAGTGGAACGTCTGGTACCAGAAGCGTGCCGAGTCACGGCCGCCGTCGGGCGACGACTGGCCCGTGGCCCCGGTCCTGCTCGAGGACCGCTACAACGTCGCCGATGCGGTCGTCGTCGGGAACCTGCTCATCTCGCTCCTGCGGCACACCGACCGGGTCCACGCGGCGTCGCTGGCCCAGCTCGTCAACGTCATCGCGCCGATCATGACCGAGCCCGGTGGACGGTCGTGGCGTCAGACGACGTTCCACCCGTTCGCGCTCACGGCCCGGCACGCGGCGGGCGACGTGCTGCGGGTCGCGGTCGAGTCGCCCGCCGAGGAGACCGCGCGGTTCGGCGACGTGCCCGTGCTCGACGCGGTCGCGACGCACGACCCCGGCACGGGGGACGTCGTCGTGTTCGCCGTCAACCGCTCGACGACGACCCCGGTCGACCTCGACGTCGACCTGCGCGGCTTCCCGGGGCTGCGTCTGCTGGACGCGCGCACGCTGTCCAACCCCGACCACACGTGGCAGGCCACGGCCGACGACGCCACGAGCGTGGGGCCCGTGCCCAACACGTCGGCCAAGGTGGCCGACGACCGCGCCCGAGCGGAGCTTCCGCCCGTGTCGTGGTCGGTGCTGCGCCTGGGTCGCGCGTGATCGCGTCCCGGCGTGGGATCGCGCTCGCCGCGGGCGCGACCGCGGGGGTCGTGCTCGCGGCGGGCCTGGCCCTGGCGCTCGCCAGGCCCTGGGAGCCCCCCGCCGGGTTCGCGCTCGAGGTGTCGGGCGACGTGCGGGTGCACGACCCCGAGCTCGTCGTCGGCGAGGACGGCGAGCCGTGGTTCGTGTACTCGACGGGCGACGTCGCGGTCGGGTTCGGCGCACCCCAGGTCCGGCGCTCGGACGACGCCGGCCGGACCTGGGCCGAGGTCGGCACGGCGTGGGACGTCGCGGGCGACCCGTCCTGGGTCCGTGACGAGATCCCGGGCGTCACGAACTTCTGGGCGCCCGACCTCCACGAGCACGACGGGACCTGGTACCTGTACTACTCGGCGTCGACGTTCGGCAGCAACGACTCGGCGATCGGGTTGCGCACGGGATCGACGCTCGACCCGGCCGAGCCGGGGTACGGGTGGCGGGACGAGGGTCTCGTCGTGCGCTCGCGTCCGGGCGAGGAGAGCTTCAACGCGATCGATCCCGCGGTGGTCGAGACGACGGCAGGAGAGCCGTGGCTGTTCTTCGGCTCGTTCTGGGGCGGGATCCAGGCGCTGCCCCTCGAGTGGCCGAGCGGGAAGGTGGTCGAGGGGGCCGAGCCCGTGACGGTCGCGAGCCGGGTCGGGTCGCCCAACGCGATCGAGGGGGCTGCCGTCGTCGGCCGGGACGAGTGGTACTACCTGTTCACGTCGCGCGACGCGTGCTGCCGGGGGACCGACTCGACGTACAGCGTCGCCGTCGGCCGGTCGCGCGCGATCACCGGGCCCTACCTCGACGAGGACGGCCGTGACCTGGCGCGCGGGGGCGGGACCCCGCTCCTCGAGTCCTCGGGGTACGTCGTGGGCCCCGGCGGGCAGTCGGTCGACGAGGGGCGGATCGCGTTCCACTACTACGACGCCCGAGAGGGCGGTGACTTCCGGCTCGCGATCCATGAGCTCGCCTGGACGGACGAGGGGTGGCCGCGGGCTGCCGTGCTGCCGACCGAGGGAGGGCCGGAGGAGGGCTGAGCGACCTCGCGGCAGAGCCGCTCCCGACCGACCCGCACGAACGGGGCGAGGTACCGTTGATCCCGGTACGCCCCGTCGTGTCGGGTTCGTCGGCATGTTCTCGTGATCGAAACGTGACCCCAGCGACTATCGCTTCCTGCGTGTGAGCGCTAACATCGTTCACCAGGGGGTGTTAGCGGTCACATTCGGACCTTCGGCAGGACAGCTCGGTCGTCCCTCCGAAACCCCGGACGTGACCGGTCCGGCCGACGTGCGACGCAAGTCGCACGACGCCTGTCCCGGGGGTGGACAGGTCTCGGAGACGGACACCGACGCACCTGACAGCGCACCACCACGATTCGACAGCCCGACGACGGGCCGAAACGGTCTCGGCAAGGCACCGACGGCCGAATCTCAAGGAGGAGATCATGTTCAACAAGACCACGGCACGCGTGCGGTTCACCGGGATCCTCGCAGGCGCGGCAGTCCTCGCGCTCGCGGCCTGCGGCGGCGGCGGCACCGACTCCGCCGACGGCACCGAGGGCGCAGGCGGCGGCGGCGAGAACATCCGCGTCGGCTTCTCCCAGCTCGGCGCGGAGAGCGGCTGGCGCACCGCGAACACCGAGTCGGTCAAGGCCAACCTGACGGCCGAGAACGGGATCGACCTCACGTTCGTCGACGCGCAGCAGAAGCAGGAGAACCAGATCAAGGCCCTGCGCGACTTCATCGACCAGGACGTCGACGTCATCGCGTTCTCCCCGGTCATCGAGACCGGCTGGGACGAGGTCCTCCAGGAGATCAAGGACGCCGAGATCCCGGTCGTGCTCGTGGACCGCACGGTCGACACCACGGTCGAGGACCCGTTCGTCACGTGGATCGGCGCAGACTTCACGGCCGAGGGCGTCACGGCGGGCGAGTGGGTCGCGGAGAACGCCCCCGACGCCAAGGTCTTCGAGCTCCAGGGCACCATGGGCTCGGGCGCCCAGACCAACCGCCAGGAGGGCTTCCGCTCGGTCGTCGAGGACCAGATCGTCGGCGAGGCGACCGGCAACTTCACGCGCGCCGAGGGCAAGGCGGCCACCGAGGCCGCGCTCCAGGCCTACCCCGACATGACCCTGATCTTCGCGCACAACGACGACATGGGCCTCGGCGCCATCGAGGCCATCGAGGCCGCGGGCAAGGTCCCGGGCAAGGACATCCAGATCGTCACGGTCGACGGCGTCAAGGACGGCCTGACCGCGCTGCTCGAGGGCAAGTTCAACTTCGTGGTCGAGTGCAACCCGGCCTTCGGCGACCAGCTCCTCGAGCTCGTCAAGCAGGTCGCGGCCGGCGAGGACGTCGAGAAGGAGACCATCGTCGTCGACCAGGCGTTCGACCAGACGATCACGCAGGACGTCATCGACGCCCGCTCGTTCTGACGAGCAGCACCCGGCGGCTCGTCGCCGTGCCCGCGGCACGGCGAACCCCGGGCCGCTCTCACCGCAGGCGGGGCGAGACCCTCGCCCCGCCTCCGGTGACCTGAGCACCAGCACCTTCCCCAGGACGGAAGAACAACATGTCAACGACGACTGCAGCGGACGCGGCGCCCGTGGTGGAGATGACCGGGATCACCATCGAGTTCCCGGGCGTCAAGGCTCTCGACGGCGTCGACCTCACGCTGCGCCCCGGCGAGGTCCACGCCCTGATGGGTGAGAACGGCGCCGGCAAGTCCACCCTCATCAAGGCACTCACCGGGGTCTACCGGATCGATGCCGGGCGCATCGTGGTCTCGGGCTCCGAGCACCGGTTCACGCGGACCCGCGACTCCCAGGACGCGGGCATCAGCACCGTGTACCAGGAGGTCAACCTCTGCTCGAACCTCTCGGTCGCCGAGAACATCATGCTCGGCCAGGAGGTGCGCTTCGGCCCCTTCATCAACTGGCCCGCGACACGCCGCAAGGCGCGCGAGCACCTGGCCCTCCTCAACCTGGACATCGACCCGTCGTCGGCCCTGTCCTCGCACTCGATCGCGGTGCAGCAGCTCTGCGCGATCGCGCGGGCCATGGTCGTCGACTCGAAGGTCCTCATCCTCGACGAGCCCACGTCGAGCCTCGACAAGGCCGAGGTCGCCGAGCTGTTCGACGTGATCCGCTCGCTGCGGGACAAGGGCGTCGCGATCCTCTTCGTGTCGCACTTCCTGGACCAGATCTACGAGATCACCGACCGCCTGACGATCCTGCGCAACGGCCGCCTCATCTCCGAGCACCTGACCAAGGAGCTCCCGCGCATGGAGCTCATCTCCGCGATGATCGGCCGGTCGGGCGAGGCCCTGGCGGACGTCGAGGAGCGCGCGCACCGGGTCGCGTCGGAGCACGACGAGGCCCCCCTGCTCCGGGCCGTCGCCCTGGGGCGCGACGGGTCGGTCGAGCCGTTCGACCTCGACGTGCACGCGGGCGAGATCGTCGGTGTCGCGGGGCTGCTCGGCTCGGGGCGCACCGAGGTCGCGCGCCTGCTGTACGGCGCCGACAAGGCGGGCAGCGGCACGCTGACGTTCGACGGCACGACGCGCGCCGCGACCCCCCTGACCTCGATCAAGCGAGGCGTCGCGTTCTCCTCGGAGGACCGCAAGAAGGAGGGCATCATCGGGGACCTCACGGTCCGCGAGAACATCGCCCTCGCGATGCAGGCGAGCCGTGGCCCGTGGCGACCCGTCCCGGCCAAGGAGCTGGACGCGGTCGTCGAGCGGTACATGAAGGCGCTCAACGTCTACCCGGCCAACCCGAACATGCTCATCAGGAACCTGTCGGGCGGCAACCAGCAGAAGGTCCTCCTCGCCCGGTGGCTCGCGACCGAGCCCCGTCTCATCATCCTCGACGAGCCCACGCGCGGTATCGACGTGGGTGCGAAGGCCGAGATCCAGCGCCTGGTCGCCGAGCTCGCCGGCCAGGGCATGGGCGTCGTCTTCATCTCGTCCGAGCTCGACGAGGTGCTGCGCCTGAGCCAGCGCGTCGTCGTCATGCGGGACCGCCAGAAGATCGGCGAGATCACCAACGGGCCCGACGTCACGTCCACCACGATCCTCGAGACGATCGCAGCGAGCGGGAGCGCATCATGAGCACCACCACCACGACCCCGTCGGCCCCGCCGACGGCGTCCGGCAGCCCCAGGCCCCAGGGTGCCCGGGCCGCCGTGCGTCGCGTGACGCACCACCACCTGTTCTGGCCCGTCGTCGCGCTCGTCGTCATGCTCCTCGCGTGCGGCCTGCGCAGCCCGGGGTTCCTCGACGTGACGATCATGGACGGCCACCTGTTCGGTCAGCCCGTCGACATCCTGCGGGCCAGCGCCACGCCGCTGCTGCTGGGCATCGGCATGTGCCTGGTGATCGCGACGGGCGGCATCGATCTCTCGGTCGGTGCCGTCATGGCGATCTCGCTCGCGGTGTCGTTGACCTACATCGACGCGAGCGGTACGGGCGGGACGGTCGGCACCGCGCTGACGGCGGTCGCGATCGGCCTGCTGGTCGCCGCGGTGATCGGTGCGTTCAACGGCTTCCTCGTGACGGTCCTGGGCATCCAGCCGTTCATCGCGACCATGATCCTCATGGTCGCGGGGCGCGGTATCGCGATGCTCATCACCAAGGGGCAGATCACGACGACGACGAGCCCGCCCTTCAAGTCGATCGGCTCGGGGTTCGTCCTGGGCATCCCGACGCCCGTGGTCATCGCAGCGGTCGTGTTCGCGCTGGTGGCGCTGCTGGTGCGCCGGACGGCCCTCGGCATGCTCGTGGAGTCGATCGGCATCAACCGTGAGGCCAGCCGCCTCGCGGGGGTGCAGTCGCGGAACATCACGTGGTTCGTGTACCTGCTCTGCGGCCTGCTCGCGGGGCTCGCGGGCATCGTCTACGGCGCCCCGACCATGGCCGCGGACGCCAACAACATCGGTCTCATGAAGGAGATGGACGCGATCATGGTCGTCGTCCTGGGCGGCACCAAGCTCGACGGCGGCAAGTTCAGCCTCGCGGGCGTCGTGGTCGGTGCGCTGCTGCTCTCGACGCTCGAGCGTGCCGTGGTCATCTTCCACATCAGCTCGCAGATCACGCCCCTGTTCAAGGCGCTCGTGCTCATCATCGTGTGCATCGCGGCCTCCGAGCGGCTGCGGTCGCTCCTCACGTCGCGACTACCGAGGAAGCGCCCGGCGCCGGGCACGGGAACGTCGACGCCGAGCGCGCAGGAGGTGACGGCGTGAGCACGGTCGAGACGGCGCCCCAGGCGCCCAAGAGCTCTCAGCAGGGCAAGGCTCCGCGGGGTGGCCACGACACGGGTCTCGTGGCACGCCTCGCGACGCACCCCGTGGTCCGCAAGCTTGCGGACCGCCGGCTCCTGCCGGTCACGGGCACGCTCGTGGCCCTCGCGGTCATCCTCGTCGTGGGGCAGGTCCGCTACAGCACCGACCGCCGCGATTTCCTGAGCATGCGGCTCTTCTCCAACCTGCTGGTCGACAACTCGTACCTGATCGTCCTCGCGATCGGCATGACCTTCGTGATCATCACGGGCGGGATCGACCTGTCGGTCGGCGCCGTGGTGGCCCTCGTGGGACTCGTCGTGGCCAAGCTCCTGATCGTGGGGGCACCGCTCCCCGTGGTCCTGGTCCTGGGCGTGCTGATCGGCACGACGTTCGGCCTGCTGATCGGTGTGATGGTCCAGTACTTCGACATACAACCCTTCATCGCGTCGCTCGCCGCGATGTTCCTCGCGCGTGGCTTGGCCAACGTCGTGAGCGTCCAGTCGCTCGCGATCAAGGACGAGGGCTTCGCGGCCCTGGCCTCGTGGAAGATCAAGTTCGGCGAGGGGCGTGAGGCGTGGAGCATCAACCTCAGCATGGTCGTCGCGCTCGTCGTCCTGCTGCTCGCGGTCTACCTGCTGCACTACACGCGCTTCGGCCGCACGGTGTACGGGCTGGGCACGGGCGACAACGGCACGGCCGTGAACCTCATGGGGCTCAAGGGCAGCTCGACCAAGGTGTGGGTCTACGTGATCAGCGGCACGTGCGCCGGGATCGCCGGCATCCTGTTCGCGCTCTACACCAAGTCGGGGTTCAACCTGACGGGCATCGGGATGGAGCTCGACGCGATCGCGGCGGTCGTGATCGGCGGCGCGCTGCTGACCGGTGGCGGCGGGTTCGTCCTCGGTTCCGTCGCGGGCGTGCTGGTGTACGGCCTGATCCAGGTGCTCATCGCCCGTGAGGGCCTGGACTCCTGGTGGACCAAGGTCTTCATCGGTGTCGTCCTGCTCGCGTTCGTCCTGCTGCAGCGGGCCATGACGTTCCGTCAGGGGCGCGGCAGCGCGACCTAGCGCACCCGGCACCACCACAGCGCGGTCCGTCCAGGGGGCGGGCCGAGAAGGACCCGGAGGTGGCACCCTCCCGGTCGAGCCCGTCCCGGCTGGTACCCGGGGCCGGCTCGGAGGACCGGGAGGGTGCACCCGCCGGGCGCACCCCGTACAGCAATGGAGCGCACGGGACACACCCGCCATCGCTCCTTTCCTCGTCGCAGCAAGGTTGGAGCAACGTGATCATCTCTCATCCCTCTGCGCGCGGGTCGTCCCGCGGCAGGACGACCCGCCCCTGGGCGGCCTCCGTCGCGGTCCTCGCACTGGCGGCGACGACCGCACTGGCGGTCGCGCCGGCCGCGGTCGCGGTCGCGGTCCCGGAGCCGGTCCTCCCGGCCGACGCCTGGGTCGACCAGTTCGACTCGGCCGAGCTCGGCTCGGCGTGGGACGTCGTCAACCCGGTCCCGTCGGCGTGGTCGCTCGCGACGACGCCCGGGTCGTTGACCCTGACGTCCCAGACGGGCGACACCTACCAGGAGGCGAACACCGCGAAGAACGTCTTCATGGTCGACGTCCCCGTGGGTGACTTCACGGTCGTGACCAAGGTGTCGGCCCCGGTCGGCAAGGTCTACCAGGGCGCGGGCCTCATCGCGTGGAAGGACATGGACAACTACGTCCGCGCGGGCCTGACGTACGTGGGCGGCCTGTCCCCGTCGGCGCGCGCGATCGAGCTCGACAACGAGACGGGCGGGTCGTTCTCGGCAGCGTCGTTCACCGACCGTGCGGGCTCGACCGGGGAGACGCTGCGCATGCAGCGCACCGGCGACACGCTCGCGGTGTCGTACTGGGACGCGACCGCGGGGGACTGGAGGCCCGCGGGCTCGACGACCGTCACGTTCGACGTCACGCAGGTGGGCCTGTACGCCCTCGCCGCACAGGACGGCTCGAGCCACACCGCGACGTTCGACTACGTCGCGGTCGACGCGGCGGAGGGCAAGGACGTCGTCCCGACGGGCACGTTCTCGCTCGTCGGTCCGGCGGACAGCAAGCACCTGGTCCTGACGGACACGGGTCTGTCGTTCGTCGCGCAGCGTCCGGCGTCGCCGCTGGGCCTGGTGGCCACGGCGGTGGCGGGCGGGCCCGACGGCGCCGCGACCCTCGCGCAGGCGGGTACCGGTCTGCCGGTGGTCGTCGCGGGCGACGGGCGCCTCACGCTCGGGGCCGCGGACGCGACCCCGGCCCAGGTCCGGCTGACCGACGTGGGCGGCGGCAGGCTCGCCCTGCGCGTGCCGGGCGCCGCTGCCGGGGAGTTCGCGGGAGTGCGCGCCGCGGACGGCGCCCTGGTGCTCGGTGCCGAGGAGGCTGCGGCGAGGCTCACGCTCACCGCGCTGTCGTCGGCCGAGCACACGCTCGCGATCGACGCGGCGGGCGAGACCGTCGAGATGAGCGAGGACCTGTACGGGATCTTCTACGAGGACATCAACTACGCCGCGGACGGCGGGCTGTACGCCGAGCTCGTGCGCAACCGCTCGTTCGAGTTCAACTCCTCGGACAACTCCTCGTTCACGGGGCTCACGGCCTGGGAGCGGGTCGCCCGCAACGGCGCCACGGCGACCACGACGGTCGTGACCGACGCGCAGCGTCTCAACGACAGCAACCGGTACTACCTGCGGCTCGACGCGTCGGCGCCCGGCGCCGGCATCCGCAACGCGGGCTTCAACACGGGCTTCTTCCTCGAGAAGGGGGAGAAGTACGACGTCGAGGTGTGGGCGCGCTCCGCCGTCGGGCAGGACCTGACCGTGCAGGTGGAGGACGCCGCGGCGGGCACCACCTACGCGACCGGGAAGGTGCGCGTCGACGGCACCGACACGTGGAAGAAGTACGCGGTGACCCTCACCGCGACCGGCACGACCTCCGCCGGGCGCCTCGCGGTCCTCGCGGGCGCCGCGGGCACCGTGCGCCTCGACATGGTCTCGCTCATGCCGCAGGACACGTGGGTCGGGCCGGTCAACGGCAGGACCCACCTGCGCAAGGACCTCGCCGAGAAGATCGACGCCATGAACCCGCAGTTCCTGCGGTTCCCGGGCGGCTGCGTGACCAACGCGGGCACGTTCGACACCTACCTCGAGAGCAACGGCACCGACCGCCGGCGCACGTACCAGTGGAAGGAGACCATCGGGCCGGTCGAGGAGCGGGCCACGAACTGGAACTTCTGGGGATACAACCAGTCGTACGGGATCGGGTACTACGAGTACTTCACGTTCGCCGAGGACCTCGGCGCGACGCCTCTGCCCGTCCTGTCGGTCGGGGCCAACGGCTGCGGCAGCACCATCCCCGAGATGAAGGACGACGTCCGGATCCAGCGCTGGGTCCAGGACACGCTCGACCTCGTCGAGTTCGCCAACGGTGACGTCACGACCGAGTGGGGCGCGGTGCGCGCCGAGCTCGGGCACCCCGAGCCGTTCGGCCTGAAGTACCTGGGCCTGGGCAACGAGGAGAACACCAAGACGTTCGAGGCGAACTTCCCGAAGTTCAAGGACGCCGTGCGCGCCGCGTACCCGGACGTCCAGATCATCTCGAACTCGGGTCCGGACGACACGGGCCAGCGGTTCGACGAGCTCTGGGAGTTCAACCGCGCGCAGGAGGTCGACCTGGTCGACGAGCACTACTACAACGACCCGAGCTGGTTCCTCGAGAACGCCGACCGCTACGACGACTACGACCGCGAGGGCCCGCACGTCTTCCTCGGCGAGTACGCGTCGCGCGGCAACACGTTCTTCAACGCGCTGTCCGAGGCCGCCTTCATGACGGGCCTCGAGCGCAACTCCGACGTCGTCGAGCTCGCGTCCTACGCGCCGCTGCTCTCCAACGAGTCGTACGTGCAGTGGTCGCCCGACGCGATCTGGTTCGACAACGACGAGTCGTGGGGCACGCCCAACTACTACGTCCAGGAGCTGTTCGCGAACAACGTGGGCGACGAGGTCGTCCCGTCCGTGCACGGTGCCGACGCCTCGGCCGAGCCCGCGCTGGACGGAGGCGTCTTCCTGTCCACGTGGTCGACCAGCGCGTCGTACGACAACGTCACGGTCACCGACAACGCGAGCGGCGACGTCCTGTTCCAGGACGGGTTCGACGACGCCACGCAGTGGTCGCCCGTGACCGGGACGTGGGCCGCGCAGGACGGCGTCTACACGCAGTCCTCGACATCGGTGACGGACGCGCGCTCGATCGTCACGGGTGCCTACGCCAAGGACTGGAAGAACTACACGCTCGAGCTCGACGCCCGCAAGATCGCCGGGTCCGAGGGCTTCCTCGTGGGCTTCGCCGCGGGCGGACCGAACGACTACTACTGGTGGAACATCGGCGGCTGGAACAACACCCGCTCGGTCCTCCAGCGGGCCGACGGCGGCAGTGCCGCCGAGGTCGCGGCGGTCGAGAACAAGAGCGTCGAGACGGGCCAGGGCTACAAGGTCAAGGTCGTCGTCCAGGGCAGCACGATCCAGCTCTACCTGGACGGCCAGCTCCAGATCTCGTACGAGCAGCCCGCGGCGAAGTCGCTCTACCAGGTCGTCACGCGCGACGAGGAGTCGGGCGACCTCGTGGTCAAGGTCGTCAATCCGACCGCGACCTCGGCCGACACGGCCGTGACGGTCGCAGGCCAGGAGATCGCGGCCCAGGCCACGATCACCGAGATGGTCGGCGCGCCCACGGACACCAACACCAAGGCGAACCCGCGGGCGATCGTGCCCGTCGAGCGGACCTGGGACGGGGCGTCCAACGCGTTCGACTACACGTTCCCGGCCTACTCGGTCACGTTCCTGCGGCTCCAGGCGGCAGGGCCCGCGGTCGAGCCCGTGGACCTCGCGGTCACGGCCAAGGCGCAGTGCGTCGCGGGCCGGGCGAACCTCACGGTGCGTGCGGTCAACGGTGAGGACGAGGCCGTGAGCGTGGCGCTCACGACGCCGTTCGGCACCAGGACGTTCGCGTCGGTGGCGCCGGGCAAGAGCGCGTCGCAGTCGTTCAACAGCCGTGCGGCTGCGGTCCCCGCGGGGACCGCGACGGTCGTGGGCACGATCGGCACGGGAGCCGGGGCCCGCTCGACGACGTTCGACGTCGAGTACCCGGCCACGACCTGCGGCTGACGACCGCACCGGCTCCGCCGGGGTCGCGAGGTCCTCTCGCGGCCCCGGCGTGAACCCTCCGGTCCAGACGGGCCGGTGACAGGACCAGCACGACCAGCAGGACAGCACGACCAGCACCACAAGGACGCGGGGGACCGCCGAGCCGTCACGACCGGCCCGGCGCTCCCCGGCGGGGGGCGCTCAACGACGAGACGGCGGAGGCCACGAACCACATGACCACCCGACACGATCCGGCGCAGACCGCGCCCACGGTCCGACGGAGGACCCCCCGCGGGGCTCGCGCCGCCCTCGGGGGAGCGCTGAGCGTCGCTCTGCTCGCCCCGATGGCGCTGGCGGGCCCGGCAGCGGCCCTGACCTCGGCGCCCGCACGCCCGACGGCGCTCGCCCCGGCGGCGTCGGCTGCCACGCAGACGACTGCCGCAGCGATCCCCACCCCCACGGCCGACGGCCTGAAGCTCTGGTACAAGCTCGACGAGCTGAGCGGCACGGTCGCCCACGACGCCTCGGGCTCGGGCCGTGACGGCACGCTCGTCGGCGGCGGAGACTGGACCGACGGGCAGGGGCTGACGTTCGGCGGCTCGAGCTACGTCGACCTGCCCGACGACCTCCTCGCGGGGTACTCGGCCGTGACGGTCAGCGCCGACGTGTGGGTCGACACGACCCTGAGCGGCAACTACTTCTTCTACAACCTGGGCAACACCGCGGTCGGCTCGCCCCAGAGCGGCAACGGCTACCTGTTCTCCTCGGGCAACGCGAACTACCGCGCGTCGGTCTCGAACGCCGCGTGGGGTGCCGAGCAGAACACGGCCAAGTCGCCGTCTGCGGCCCTCGCGCGCGGCGTCTGGAAGACCGTGACGTACACGCAGGGTGCCGGTACGGGACGCCTCTACGAGGACGGCGCGCAGGTCGGCGTCAACACGGCCGTGACCCACACGCCGGGCTCGATCGGCGACGGGAAGACGACCGCCAACTACCTCGGCAGGTCCGCCTACGCGGCCGACAACCTCTTCAAGGGGCGCATCAAGGACTTCCGGCTCTACGACCGTGCGCTCACGGCGGCCGAGGTCGCGGACCTCAGCACCGCGAACGCGGCGGCGTCGGTCTCCGCCGACGCCGGCGCCCTGTCGCTCGGGGACACGAGCGCCGTGGCCAAGAACCTCACGCTGCCCGCGAAGGGCACGGGCGGCTCGACCGTCACCTGGGCGACGTCGGACGCGAGCGTCGTGACGTCGTCGGGCGTCATCACCCAGCCCGTCGGCCAGGCGCACACCGCGACCCTGACCGCGACGCTCTCGCTGCGCGGCCAGAGCGCGACCAGGACGTTCGACGTCACCGTGGTCCCCGGCACCGGCGACCAGGGCGTCGTGGACGCCGCTGCCGCCGCGCTCGAGGTCAAGAACCTCGACGACGTGCGCGGCAACCTCACGCTGCCGGCCACGGGAGCAGAGGGCACCACGGTCACGTGGGCCACCACGGCACCCACGGTCGTCACGCCGTCGGGCGAGGTCACGCGACCCGCGCACGGCCAGGCCGACCGGACCGTCACGCTGACCGCGACCGTGAGCAAGGGGCAGGCCACGGCCACGCGTGCGTTCGCCGCGACGGTCCCCGCGCTCCCCGAGCCGCAGGACTACGCGGGCTACCTGTTCTCCTACTTCATCGGTGAGGGCTACGCGACCGGCGAGCAGGTCTACTTCGGCCTGAGCAAGGGCAACGACCCGCTCAGGTACCGCAACCTCAACGACAACCAGCCCGTGCTGACGTCGAGCCTGGGGGAGACGGGCCTGCGCGACCCGTTCGTCATCCGTTCGCCCGAGGGCGACAAGTTCTACCAGATCGCGACCGACCTCAAGATCCACGGCAACGGCAACTGGGACGCGTCCCAGCGCACGGGCTCCAGGTCGATCATGGTGTGGGAGTCGACCGACCTCGTGAACTGGACCGACCAGCGCCTCGTCCAGGTCTCCCCGGAGACCGCGGGCAACACCTGGGCCCCCGAGGCCTACTACGACGCGACGATCGGCGCGTACGTCGTGTTCTGGGCCTCCAAGCTCTACGAGGAGGACGACCCGGGCCACACGGCCACCACGTACAACCGCATGATGTACACCACGACCCGCGACTTCTACACGTTCACCGAGCCGCAGGTGTGGGTCGACCCGGGCTACTCGGTCATCGACTCGACCGTGATCGAGCACGACGGCGAGTTCTACCGATTCACCAAGGACGAGCGGAACAACACGTCCACGACGCCGTGCTCCAAGTTCGTGCTGGGCGAGAAGGCGAGCGAGCTGCGCTCGCTGAGCTACGACTTCATCACCGACTGCATCGGCAAGGCCAACTCGCTCGGCGGCGGCATCAACCAGGGCGAAGGTCCGACCATCTTCAAGTCGAACACCGAGGAGAAGTGGTACCTGTTCATCGACGAGTTCGGCGGCCGCGGCTACGTGCCCTTCGAGACGACCGACCTGAACGCCGACGAGTGGAAGATGTCCACGGGCTACGAGATGCCCTCGCGCCCGCGCCACGGCACGGTCCTGCCCGTGACGCAGACCGAGTACGACGCGCTGCTCAAGGGCTACCAGCCCGACGCGTTCGTCGAGTCGGCACAGGACGTCACGGCCGTCGTGAGCGTCGGGGACGCACCGGTCCTGCCGGCCACGGTCGCCACGCGCACCGCAGCCGGCACGACCACGCAGACCGCGGTCACGTGGGACGCGATCGACCCCGCGAGCTACGCGCAGGCCGGGACCTTCGAGGTCACGGGCTCGCTCGGCGCCGGCGTGAGCGTGCGTGCCAAGGCCGTCGTGACCGTGGTCGAGGGCGACGTCCCCGTCACGGGCCTGGTGGTCTCGCCCACCTCGACGCAGGTCACGGTCGGCACGGCACGCTCGCTCACCGCGACCGTGACCCCCGCCAACGCCACGGCCCGCACCATCACCTGGACGAGCGCCGACCCGTCGGTCGCGACCGTCGTCTCCAACGGGCCCTCCGCGGGCACCGTGCGCGGCGTCGCGGCGGGCAGCACGACCGTGACCGCCACGACGGCCGACGGGTCGCGCACCGCGACCGTCGCGATCGACGTGACGAAGGAGATCCCGGGCCTGGTGGTCCAGTACCGCCTGGACGAGACGAGCGGCACGCAGGCCGTGAACTCGGCGCCGAGCAGCGCCGTCGGTCCCGCGACCGTCGTGGGCGGGGCCGCCCGCAACGGCACCGACGGCGTGCGTCTCGACGGGGTCGACGACCACGTCAAGCTGCCGAACGACGTGCTCAAGGGCCTGACGGAGATCACCGTCTCGCTCGACGTGCGCATCGACACCACCCAGCCCACGCCCTACTTCATCTACGGCCTGGGCAACACGAGCGGGTCGAGCGGCAACGGCTACCTCTTCACGACGGGGGACGCGTACCGCACGGCCATCGCCTCGGGGAACTACACGACCGAGCAGAACACGACCAAGGGCTCGAACCTCGCCCGCGGCGTGTGGAAGCACCTGACGTACACGCAGTCGGGCACCACGGGCACGCTGTACGAGGACGGGATCCAGGTCGCGCGGAACACCGACGTGACCACGACGCCGGGCTCGATCGGTAACGGCACCACGGTCGCGAACTACATCGGCCGCTCGCTCTACGCGGGCGACAAGTACCTCAAGGGCGACGTCCGCGACTTCCGCGTCTACGACCACGCCCTGAGCGCCGACGAGGTCAAGGACCTCGGTCAGGACCACTCGGCCGTCACGGGGGTCGAGCTCGCCGAGCTCAAGGTCGCCGCGATCGTCGACGGCGGGTCCAGCACGGTCACGCTCCCGGTGGTGCCCGGCACGGACCGCTCCGCGCTCGCGCCCCGCCTGGTCGTGTCCGACCGTGCGACCGTGACGCCCGCCAACGGCTCGGTGCAGGACCTCACGCAGCCCGTGACCTACACCGTGACCGGCCCCGACGGGACCGCGCGAACGTGGACCGTCCAGGCCAAGGAGATGCGCAGCCCGGTCCTGCCGGGCCTGTACGCGGACCCGAACATCGCGGTCTTCGACGGGGTCTACTACATCTACGCGACCACGGACGGCACCCCCGGCTGGGGCGGCAAGGACTTCTACGTGTGGAAGTCGACCGACCTCGCGAGCTGGGAGCGCTCGGCCGAGCCGTTCCTCACGCTCGACGGCGCAGCGGGCGACGTCCCGTGGGCCACGGGTAACGCGTGGGCGCCGACCATCATCGAGCGCGACGGGAAGTACTACTTCTACTTCTCCGGCCACAACCCGACCTACAACCGCAAGACGATCGGTGTCGCGGTCGCGGACAGCCCCGAGGGGCCCTTCACCGCGCAGCCGACGGCCATGATCACCAACGGGGAGGCCGTCACGACGGGGCAGGCGATCGACCCGGCGGCGTTCGAGGACCCGCAGACCGGCACGTTCTACCTGTTCTGGGGCAACGGCAGCAACGCGCCGCTGTACGCCGAGCTGAACGACGACATGGTCTCGGTCAAGCAGGACACCATCACGAAGTTCGGTGGTCTGACGAACTTCCGCGAGGGCCTGTTCCTCAACTACCGCGAGGGGATCTACCACCTGACCTACTCGATCGACGACACGGGCTCGGAGAACTACCGGGTCGGGTACGCGACGTCGACGAGCATCGACGGGCCGTGGACCTACCGCGGCGTGATCCTCGAGAAGGACGTGTCGCAGGGCATCCTCGGGACCGGGCACAGCTCGATCGTCAATGTCCCCGGGACCGACGAGTGGTACATCGCCTACCACCGCTTCGCGATCCCCGGCGGTGACGGGAACCACCGCGAGACGACCATCGACCGCCTCACGTTCGGCGAGGACGGGCTCATCCAGAAGGTCGTCCCGACCCTCGAGAGCGTCCCGCCGCTCGACGTGACCGAGCCCGCGCAGGTCGAGGTCGACGTCACGGTCGCGCCCAAGTGCGTGGCCGGCAAGGCCGCGCTCACGGTGCTCGTGAAGAACACCGAGGAGGTGCCCGTCGACGTGGTCGTCACCACGCCGCTCGGGACCAAGACCTTCCTCCAGGTCGCGCCGGGCAGGCTCGCGTCCCAGACGTTCTCGGCCCGTGCGGTGACGCTCGCGGCAGGGAAGGTCACGGTCACGGCCCAGGCCCTGCTCGACGGCGCCCCGGTCACCACGGCCTACGACGTCACCTACGCAGCGACCAGCTGCGGCTGACCTGCTGGTCGCCGCCCCGACGTGAGCAGACGCCCCTCCTGTGGGCCGAGCCGGGGCGTCTGCTCACGTCTCGGCCAGGGCGCCGACGGCGCCCGTCCCGCCCGCACGGCCCGCACCACCAGCCCTGCCCGCACCACCGCACCACCAGGCCTGCCCGCACCACCAGCCCTGCCCGCACCACGACCCGAAGGAGCACATCGTGAGAAGAACAAGGGGACGCCTCGTCGCCGCGAGCGTCGCCGTCGCCCTGAGCACCGGGCTGACGAGCGTCGCCGTCGCCGCCGACGAGGCCGCACTCCCGGAGACCGGGCTCGTCGCCTGGTACAAGCTCGACGAGGCGAGCGGCACGTCGGCCGCGAACTCGGCGCCGGGCTCGACGTTCGGGGCAGCCACGGTCAACGGGGCCGCGCGCAGCGCGAGCGGCATCACGCTCGACGGGACCGACGACCACGTCCGGCTCCCCGACAGCCTGCTCAAGAACCTGACCTCGGTCACGGTCGACCTCGACGTCCTGGTCGACCCCGCCCAGGCCACGCCCTACTTCATCTGGGGCATGGGCAACACGAGCGGGTCGAGCGGCAACGGCTACCTGTTCACCACGGGCAACGCCTACCGGACCGGGATCGCGTCAGGAAACTGGTCGACCGAGCAGAACACGACCAAGGGCTCGAACCTCGCGCGCGGTGTCTGGAAGCACCTGACCTACACGCAGACCGGCACCACGGGGACCCTCTACGAGGACGGCGTGCAGGTCGCGCAGAACACCGCGGTCACCACGACGCCGGCCTCGATCGGCGCCGGGACGACGACCGCCAACTACATCGGTCGCTCGCTCTACCCGGGCGACAAGTACCTCAAGGGCCAGGTCCGCGACTTCCGCGTCTACGACCGGGCGCTGCCCGCGAACGACGTCGCGGCCCTCGCGCAGAAGACCTCGGCCGCAGCCGCAGGTGCCGACGCCGCAGCCCTCGACCTGGGCGACACGAGCGCCGTCACGAGCAACCTCGCGCTGCCGGTCACGGGCGCGCAGGGGTCGACCATCGCGTGGGCGACCTCGCACGCGGACGTCGTGACGTCGTCGGGCAAGGTCACCCAGCCCGCCGCCGGGCAGCCCGCCGCGACGGTCACGCTGACCGCGTCGGTCACGCGCGGCGCCGTGACGCTCCCGCGGACCTTCACCGTGGTCGTGCCCGCGGCGTTCGACGACGCCCAGGCCGCCGCGTGGGACGCGCAGCACACCGTGGTCACGAACATCGCGGACGTCCGCGGCAACCTCACCCTCCCGACGAAGGGCGTGCAGGGCTCGACCCTGACCTGGACGTCCTCGGCGCCCGGGACCGTGAGCGACACGGGCGTGGTGCATCGCCCGGCGCACGGCACGGCCGACACCGAGGTGACCCTCACGGTCACCGCGACCAAGGGCACCGCGACCTCGACCCAGCCCCGCACCGCGACGGTCCGCCAGGCCCCCGAGGCCCAGGAGCCCGCGGCGTACTTCTTCCCCTACTTCAAGGGCGAGAGCACGGCCGACGGCGAGGAGATCTACTTCGCCGCGAGCCAGGGCGACGACCCGCTCACGTGGCAGGAGCTGAACGACGACAAGACGGTCCTGCGTTCGGGCCTGGGGGAGAAGGGCCTGCGCGACCCGTTCGTCATCCGTTCGCCCGAGGGCGACACGTTCTACCTGATCGCGACCGACCTCAGGATCTACGGAGGCAACAACTTCGGCAACGCGCAGGAGCGCGGCTCGCTGAGCCTCATGATCTGGGAGTCGACCGACCTCGTGAACTGGTCCGACCAGCGCATGGTCAAGGTCTCGAGCGACTACGCGGGCAACACCTGGGCCCCCGAGGCGTTCTACGACGAGGCCGCGGGCGAGTACGTCGTGTACTGGGCGTCCGCGCTCTACCCGACGACGGACTCGAGCGGGCGCAAGATCGCCACGAGCTACCAGCGCATGATGTACGCCACGACGCGTGACTTCGTGACGTTCAGCGAGCCGCGGATCTGGGTCGACAACAAGCGCGGCACGGGCCTCGGCATCATCGACGCCTCGGTGACCAAGGTGGGCGACACGTACTACCGCTTCATCAAGGACGAGAGGTACATGACCGTCCGGAGCGAGAAGTCCACGGACCTGCGCGCCACGAGCTGGGACCTCATCACGGAGAACATCGGTGTGGGCCAGCCCAACGGCTACGGCGGCACGTTCACGGCGGGCGAGGGACCGACGGTCTTCAAGTCCAACACCGAGGAGAAGTGGTACGTCTTCATGGACCAGCCCAGCTACCACGGTGGCAAGGGGTACGTCCCGTTCGAGTCGACCGACCTCGACTCGGGGGTCTGGACCAAGTCCGAGCCCGCGACCCTGCCCGTGAGCCCGCGCCACGGCACGGTGCTCCCGGTCACCCAGGCCGAGTACGACCGTCTCCTCGCGCACTACCAGGCCGACGCGTTCGTGGCCTCGGCCGCCCCCGTCACGGTCACGACGGCCGCGGGCACCGCGCCCGTGCTGCCCGCGACGGTCGCCGCGACCTACGGCGACGGCGCGACCAGGGAGCTCACGGTCACGTGGGACGCGGTCGACCCCGCCTCCTGGGCGCAGGCCGGGACCTTCACGGTCGGCGGGTCGTTCGGTCCGTCGGTCACGACGCGGGCGACCGCCACGGTCACCGTGACCCCCGTCGAGCCCGAGCCCGAGCCCGACCTCGCGGTC
This sequence comes from Oerskovia sp. 140933, assembly GCF_059651515.1. Lineage (NCBI taxonomy): Bacteria > Bacillati > Actinomycetota > Actinomycetes > Micrococcales > Cellulomonadaceae > Oerskovia > Oerskovia sp. 140933. Next base: position 53,763 of record NZ_JAMXIO010000005.1, on the reverse strand, counting down.
GAGGTCTCGGCCGCCGCGAAGTGCGTGGCGGGCAAGGTCACGGTCTCGGTGCGTGCGGTGAACGGTGAGGACGTGCCGGTCGACGTGACGGTCGCCTCGGCGTACGGGTCCAGGTCGTTCACGGGGGTGGCGCCGGGCAAGAGCGCGTCGCAGTCGTTCGCGACGCGTGCCGGCTCTGTCGACGCCGGGGTCGTGACGATCACCGCGAGCACCACGGGCTCCTCGCCCGCGACCGCGACGACCGAGGCCCGGTACCTGGCCCTCGCGTGCGGGTGATGCGCTGAACCGACGACTGCCGTGGGGCGAGGAGTCCTGCCCCGCCCCACGGTCCGTCCCCGGTCGCGCGATGGAGCGCCGGGGGTGCTGCGCCCGGTCCGCCGCGACGACTCCTTGCGTCGCGGCGGACCGGGCGTCGTCGTCCCCCGCCCGACGTCGTCGCGCACCCGGGAGCGCGGGTGCGCTGCGCCGTCGGGCAGAATCGGGTCATGAGCGCTGGTGCGGTGAGGCGGGGCCGTCGGCCCGCGGGGGAGGACACCCGGGCGGCGATCGTGGCCGCGGCGCGCGAGGAGTTCGCCGCGAAGGGGTACGACGCCGTGAGCGTGCGCGGGGTGGCCCGCGCGGCGGGGGTGGACCCCGGTCTGATCCGGCACTACTTCGACGGCAAGGGCGAGCTCTTCGCGGCCTCGCTCGTCCCGGCGGGAGCCGACCCGCAGGCGCTCGCGGGCCGGTTCGCCGAGGGCGGTCTCGAGGGCCTGGGGGAGCGGCTCGCCCGCACGGTGCTCGCGGTGTGGGACGCCCCGGACGGGCAGGTCCAGCTCCGGCTCGTGCTCTCCGGGCTGCTGTCCGCCGACGGGCACGTGCAGGAGCTGCCGCGCTACCTGCAGCGGACCGTGTTCGACCAGGTCGCGGCCCTCCTGCCGCGGGCGGTCGCGGCGCGCCGCGTGAGCCTGGTCGCGAGCCAGGTCCTCGGGGTGCTGGTCGCGCGTCACCTGCTGCGTCTCGAGCCCGTGGCGTCGATGCCGGCCGACGAGCTCGTGCGATCGATCGCCCCCACGCTGCAGCGCTATCTCGAAGGCGCGGACGAAGGTCTTGCGCCGGGGCCGGCCGAGGAGCAAAATTCCTCACATGGGGAATAATGACCGCGTGATCAGCATCCGGGGCCTGCGCGTCGACCGCGGCGGGACCACGGTGCTGCACGAGCTCGACCTCGCGGTCCCCGAGCGGCAGGTCGTCGGGCTCCTCGGACCCAGCGGCAGCGGCAAGACGACGCTCCTGCGCACGCTCGTGGGCGTCCAGGTGGTCACGGCGGGGACCGTGGACGTGCTCGGCCGACCCGCCGGAGACCCCACGCTGCGTCACCAGGTCGGGTACGTGACGCAGTCGCCGAGCATCTACGCGGACCTCAGCGTGACGGAGAACCTGCGCTACTTCGCGACGGTCCTGGGAGCGGGCGCCCGCGACGTCGCGCGCGTGATCGACGCCGTGGACCTCGCGCGGCACGCCCGCCGCCGCGTCGGGACCCTGTCGGGCGGCGAGCGCTCGCGCGTCTCGCTCGCCGCCGCGCTCCTCGGGGAGCCGCGGCTGCTCGTGCTCGACGAGCCCACCGTGGGCCTCGACCCCGTCCTGCGCCGCGACCTGTGGGACCTGTTCGCACGCCTGCGCGACGCCGGGACCTCGCTGCTCGTGTCGTCGCACGTCATGGACGAGGCGACCCGCTGCGACCGGCTCCTGCTCCTGCGCGACGGGCGCCTGCTCGCGGACGACACCCTGCCGGGCCTGCTCGAGCGCACGGGGGCCCACGACGTCGAGCACGCGTTCCTGCGGCTCGTCGAGGGCACGACCCCGCCCGACGGCGCCGCGCCGGCCGGCAGTCCGCGTCACCTCGGAGGGGAGGCGTCGTGAGCGCGCACGACGCGCACCGGAGCGCCGCGGTAGCGGCCGGTGCATCGAGGACGGAGGGGCGACGGCCCGGACCGTGGCCGCGCGCGCCGCGCGCGGTCAGCCTGCGCCTGACCCTCGCGACCGCGGGCCGCGTCCTGCGGCAGATCCGCAACGACCCGCGCACCATCGCGCTGCTCGTCGTGCTGCCGTGCGTGCTCCTGGGGCTCATCGCCTGGATGTTCGACGGGACTCCCGTCCTGGACCAGTTCGGGCCCATCCTCGTCGGCCTGTTCCCCCTGGTCATCATGTTCCTCGTCACGAGCGTCACGACGCTGCGCGAGCGCCAGTCCGGGACGCTCGAACGGCTCATGACCATGCCGCTCGGCAAGGGAGACTTCGTGGGCGGCTACGCGCTGGCCTTCGCGGTCCTCGCGACCGTGCAGGCACTGGTCGTCGTGGCGTTCGCGGTGTGGGTGTGCGGCATGGACGTCGCCGGACCCGTGGGGCTCGTGGTGCTCGTCGCGGTGCTCGACGCGATCCTCGGGTCCTGCCTGGGACTCGCCGCCTCGGCGCTGGCCCGCTCGGAGTTCCAGGCGGTCCAGCTCATGCCCGTGGTCCTGTTCCCGCAGCTCATCACGTGCGGGCTCCTCATGCCCCGGGACGAGATGCCCGCGGTGCTCGAGGCGGTCAGCCGCGTGCTGCCCCTGACGTACGGCGTCTCGGCCCTGCAGGACGTGGCCGCGGGCGGGACCTTCGCCGACGTGGCCGGAGCGGTCGCGGTGATCGTCGGGTTCATCGTCGGGGCCCTCGTGCTGGGCACGCTGACGCTGCGGCGCCGGACGGCCTAGGGGCGCGCCGCGAACCTCTCGAGCAGCTCGGCGTGACCCGAGACGATCAGCAGGTCGTTCGCGGAGATGCGCGTGGTCGGCTCCGCGTACACGAAGTCCTGACCGGGCGACTTCACGCCGATGATGGTCACGCCGTAGCGGTCGCGGACCTTGGTCTGCTCGATCGTGAAGCCCTGCGTCTCCTTGGGCGGGCGCATCTTGACGATCGTGAAGCCGTCCTCGACCTCGATGTAGTCGAGCAGCTTGCCCGAGACCAGGTGCGCCACGCGGCTGCCCGCGTCGGCCTCGGGGAAGACCACGTGGTGCGCGCCGATGCGCTGCAGGATGCGGCCGTGCTCGGCCGAGATGGCCTTGGCCCAGATCTGCGGCGTGCCCAGGTCCACCAGGTTGCCCGTGATGAGCACGCTCGCCTCGAGCGACGTGCCCACCCCGACCACCGCGACGGGGAAGTCGCGCGCGCCGAGCTGCTCCAGCGCCGTCGGGTTGGAGGCGTCGGCCTCCACGAGCGGGATCTGGCCCGACCACTGGGCGATGAGCTCGGGCGAGCGCTCGACCGCGAGCACGTCCTGGCCGAGCCGGTCGAGCGTCGCGGCGATCGCCGAGCCGAACCGGCCGAGGCCGATCACGAGCACGCCCGCGTTCTTCTCGGGGGCCTTCTTGTCGGGCACCTGGGGGCCTTTCGTCGGTGGATCTGGAGGTGTCGGCGGGGCCGGGACGCAGGCCGGGTAGGGCCGGCGGACGCCGGGTCAGCCGATGATGGGACGTTCCTCGGGGTAGCGGATGACGCGGCGCCGGTCGCGCAGCGCGAGCGCGGCCGCCAGGGTCATGGTCCCGGTGCGGCCGATGAACATCAACACGACGAGCACGTACTTCCCTGCCGTCGGCAGATCCGCGGTCACGCCCGTCGACAGGCCCACGGTCGCGAACGCGGAGATGGTCTCGAAGAGGATCACGTCGAGCGTCCAGCCCGTGATCTCCAGGAGCAGGAGGCTCGCGACGAGCACGGCCGTGGCGCCGATGAACGACACGGCGACCGCGAGGCGCAGGGTCTCGCGCGGGACGCGACGCCCGAAGGCCTCCAGGTCGCGGTCGCCGCGGGCCTCCGAGACGATCGCGAGCAGCATGACCGCCAGCGTCGTGACCTTGATGCCGCCTGCGGTCGAGGCGCTGCCACCACCGACGAACATGAGCGCGTCGGTGATGAGCCAGCTCGACTCGTGCATGCCGTTGATGTCGATCGTCGAGAAGCCCGCCGAGCGGGGCATGACCCCGGCGAAGAGCGAGGCGAGGATCTTCTCGTTGAGGCTCAGCGGCCCCAGGGTCTTCTCGTTGGTCCACTCGAACGCCGCGAACAGGATCACGGCCACCACCACCAGGACCGCGCTCGTCGTCAGCGTCAGCTTGGTGTGCAGGCTCCACCGCGAGGCGCGCCTGCGGTTGCGCATGACGTTGAGGATCACGGGGAAGCCGAGCGAACCGATGAAGACGCCGACGATGATCGGCATGAGCAGCATCCAGTCGCCCACGTAGGGCGTGAGGCCCTCCGCGGTCGGGATGAAGCCCGCGTTGTTGAACGCCGAGATCCCGTAGAACAACCCGTGCCAGGCCGCCTCGCCGAACGTCTCCTCGAGCACGATGAAGCGGGGCAGGAGCAGGAGCGCGATGGTCAGCTCGATGGTCGTCGACGTGATGATGACGACCCGCACGAGCGAGCCCACCTCGCCGAGCCGCGTCGTCTTGGTCTCGGAGGCGGTCAGCAGCTTCTGCGTGAGGCCGATGCGCCGCGAGACGGCCATGCCGAGGATCGAGGCGAGCGTCATGACACCCAGGCCGCCGATCTTGATGCCGACGAGGATCACGACCTGCCCGTAGGTGGACCAGTAGGTCCCGGTCGGGACGACCACGAGGCCCGTGACGCACACGGCCGACGTCGCCGTGAACAGCGCGTCGATGAACGGCGCCGGCTTCCCGGACGTCGTGGCCCACGGCGCCATGAGGAGCAGCGTGAACAGCGAGATCACGGCCGCGAAGACCGTCACGGCGAGGCGGGCAGGGGAGTGGCGGGCGAGGCGGTCGACCAGCTCGCGACCTGCGAAGAATCGCCCGGAGACGCCCTGGGCCATCGGTCCTCCGTCTCGCTGTCCGTGCGCCTCGTCCGGGTGGACGGGTGGCGCCGGGGTCCCTGCGGGGGCCGTGCCGGTCGCCGTGCGTGCCGATGTGTCGCCCAACTCTGCCACAGGAGGGGCCGTGCCCACCGGCTGAACCGCGTGCCGCCGTCGGGCCGCGTGGGCGATACCGTGTCTCCTGCCCGTGCCCGGTGCCACCGCGCACCGCTCGGCGGGCCGTGCGACGGGGCGCCCCGCCGCACGAGACGACCGGCCCCCGACCGAGGAGCGCACGTGACCGAGCCAGACTCCGTGCCGTTCGCCGCGCAGGTCGTGTGGAGCCCGGACCTGCTGGGGTACGACTTCGGTCACGGGCACCCCATGTCCCCGACGCGGCTCGACCTGACGATGCGCCTGGTGCGCGCGCTGGGTCTCCTGGACGCCCCGGGGGTCTCGGTCGTGGGCACCGCGCCCGCGTCGGACGAGGTGCTCGGCCTGGTCCACGACCCGGCCTACGTCGCCGCCGTCCACGCGGCCTCCGAGCACGGCGTCGAGAACCCGGCCCTGGGCCTGGGCACCGAGGACGACCCCGTCTTCGCGGGCATGCACGAGGCCGCGGCCCGCATCCTGTCCGGCTCGTACGAAGCCGCTGGGGCCGTGTGGGCCGGGCGGGCGCTGCACGCCGTGAACATCGCGGGTGGCATGCACCACGCCCAGCGGGGGGCGGCGTCGGGCTTCTGCATCTACAACGACGCCGCGGCAGCGGTCCGCAGGCTGCTCGACGACGGCGCGGAACGCGTCGCGTACGTCGACCTCGACGCGCACCACGGTGACGGCGTCGAGCAGGCGTTCTGGAACGACCCGCGCGTCCTGACCGTCTCGGTGCACCAGAGCGGCGCGACGCTGTTCCCCGGCACGGGGCACGCCACGGACACGGGTGGGCCGGGCGCCGCAGGCACCGCGGTCAACGTGGCCCTGCCGCGCCGCACCGACGGCGCACGCTGGCTGCGGGCCGTCGACGCCGTGGTGCCGCCCGTGCTGCGCGCGTTCCGCCCGCAGGTGGTCGTGTCCCAGCACGGGTGCGACGCGCACGGGCACGACCCGCTGAGCGACCTCGACGTGGACGTCGACGCGCAGCGCACGGCCGTGCGCTGGGTCCACGGGCTCGCGCACGAGCTCGCGGACGGTCGGTGGGTCGCGCTCGGCGGCGGGGGGTACTCGGTCACGTCCGTCGTCCCGTACGCGTGGTCGAACGTCGTGGCGGAGGTCGTGCACGCGCCCGTCGCGCCGTCGACCCCGGTCCCGGCCGCGTGGCGCGACCACATCAGCGCCGTCGCGCACCGCGAGACGCCCGAGCTCATGGGGGACGGGGACGTCGAGTTCAGCGCGTGGGACAAGGGGTACGACCCCGAGGACGAGGTCGACCGCGCGGTGGTCGCGACCCGCAAGGCCGTCTTCCCGCTGCTGGGCCTCGACGCGCACTTCGACTGAGGCGGTCCTGCGGCGGGGCGAGCGCCTCACGGCGGGGGCGGGAGCGGCGTCCCACCAGGCCCGACGACGTCACCCCGCGTCGATTTCGGGCGACCGGCCGGGAGCAGGTAGTCTAGGAGACGGACTTTTTCTCGTGTTGGTCGGTTCCCGATCAGCCGTGGACCACCATGATCGGGGCGATCCCGATCGCACACCGATCCAGCATTGTGAGGACCCATGGGCTCCGTCATCAAGAAGCGCCGCAAGCGTATGGCCAAGAAGAAGCACCGCAAGCTGCTTCGCAAGACGCGCCACCAGCGTCGCAACAAGAAGTAGCAGCGCTGCGCGGTCACGCGCACGGTGTCGCGAGAGCCCGGCGTCCCTGAGGGGTGCCGGGCTCTTCGCGTCGCCGGCGACGGTCCGCGCGCGTGCGCCGTCCGCCGTCCGCCGTCCGGCCAGGCCGCTCACGGCGGGGGCGGCGTGCTGGCGTGCGCGCGGCGGGCGACGTCGCTCGTGACCCGGACGACCGTGTCGGGGGCGTGCGCCGCCGGCCACAGCTGGACGAGGTACCGGTCGATCGTGGGCTCGCCGTCCAGGATGGTGTCCTGGCGGGCGGCCTCGTTCATCCGCGACGCGCAGTAGCGGACGCGCAGCGGCCCGAGGGCCGGGACCTCGAGGTCCGCCCCGTCGTCGAACGACATGAGGGCGAGCTGGCCGTCGACCGGCGTGAACGAGACCTCCACGATCTCCTCCCAGGCGGGGTCGACCGCAGGCTCGTCCCCGTGGAGCTCGATCCTGAGGGGCGCGTGCCCGGTGTGCAGACCGGTCTGCATCGAGACGCTCCCCGGGCCGGGGACCCCGCACAGGCCGTTGGCCTGACCGTCCGTCCCGAGGCCGATCGGTGGCCCGTCCCTCGGGTCGCAGATGTGGAAGAAGCCGTAGTGGAGGCCGAGGTCGCGGTCGAAGAGCGTCAGCATCGACGGATCGTCCCACCGGGTGCCGACAACGATCGATCTCCGGGGGAGACCACCGCCTCAGAGCCCCGCGCGCCCCTTGAGGGACCGCCGGATCGAGCGGAGCACGAGCCCCAGGACCCATGCGGCCCCGGCCCAGCTCGCGGTCTTGAGCCCACGGTTCGCGACGCGGCGGCGCCGGCCCCGGAACTCGCGGATGGGCCAGCCGACGTCCTTGGCGTGCCGTCGCAGGCGCGCGTCCGGGTTGATCGCGCAGGGGTGGCCCACGGCCTGCATCATGGTCACGTCGTTGAGCGAGTCGCCGTAGGCGTAGGAGGCCGACAGGTCGATCCCGTGGAGCTCGGCGAGCTCGCGGACCCCTGCGGCCTTGGCCCGCCCGTGCATCATGTCGCCCACGAGCCGGCCCGTGTACAGGCCGTCCTCGTGCTCGGCGACCGTGCCCAACGCACCCGTGACGCCCAGGCGACGGGCGATGAGCTGTCCGATCTCCAGGGGGGTCGCGGACACGAGCCACACCTGGTGGCCGGCGGCGATGTGCTCGTCGAGGAGCTTCTGGGTGCCGGGGAAGATGCGCAGCGAGAGGACCTGGTCGTAGACCTCCTCGCCGATCGCGACGACCTCCGCGACCGAGCGGCCCGCGACGAGGTCCAGGGCCCGCGTGCGGACCTGGTCGATCTGGCGCTTGTTCTCCCCGAGGAGGAGGTAGCGGGCCTGGTGCGCCGCGAACGTCACGAGGTCCGGCGTGGAGAAGAACCCGCGCTGGTACAGCGCCCTGGCCAGGTGGAACGAGCTGGCGCCTCGGATGATCGTGTTGTCGACGTCGAAGAAGGCCGCCGTGGGATGGTTGGACCCAGGAGCAGACGTCGGCATGGCGCCCACTCTATCGGCGCGTACCGACACCTGCCGACGACGCTCACGCGGCGCGACGTCGGAGGGCCGGTGCGACGCACTGTCCGAGATGCGTAGGCTGGGGGCGTGAGCCCCGCAGAACCCGCCGCTGCACAGGTCCCCGGACCGGCAGCAGGAGCCGCCGCAGACCCCGTCACGAGCGCGCCAGCGCGCGTCGTGCTCTACGGGCGCGACGGGTGCCACCTGTGCGAGGTGGCCCGTGAGGTCGTCGAGTCGGTGTGCGCGGACCAGGGCGTCGCCTGGGCCGAGGTCGACGTCGACGGCGACCCGACCGGGGCGCTCGCCGCGCAGTACGGTGACTACGTCCCCGTCGTGACCGTGGACGGTGTCCAGCAGGGGTTCTGGCAGGTCGACGGCGCGCGGCTCGCCCGAGCGCTCTCGCGACGGCGCGCCACCGGCTGAGGTGCCGCACCCGGGCCGGGCGCCTGGGATGATCCGAGACAGCAGGACAGCGAGAGCGTCAACGACGACGACATGACGAAGCATGGGTGGTTCGGGTGGCAGAGACCCTGGGTGATACCGGCATTCCTGGAGCGACCGTGGCGCGGCTCCCCGCGTACCTGCGCGCGCTGCGCGACCTCGAGGGGCGCGGGGTGGAGACGACGTCGTCGACCGAGCTCGCCGAGCTCGCGGGCGTCGGCTCCGCACAGCTGCGCAAGGACCTGTCGTTCCTGGGGTCGTACGGGACGCGCGGCGTGGGCTACGTGGTCGACTCGCTCGCGACGTACATCACCTCGGCGCTGGGCGTCGAGGACGAGCACCGGATCGCGATCGTCGGCATCGGCTCCCTGGGGCACGCGCTCGCGAACTACTCGGGGTACGGGACGCGTGGCTTCGAGGTCGCGGCCCTGCTCGACGCGTCGCCCGGCGTGGTCGGCACCGAGGCCGCCGGTCTCGTGATCGAGCACATCGACGCGCTGGAGGAGGTCTTCGCGCGGGAGAACGTGACGATCGTGGTCCTGGCGACCCCGGCGCACGTCGCGCAGGAGGTCGCGGAGCGCGTCGTCGCGGCGGGGGTCCGGGAGATCCTCAACTTCGCCCCGCGAGCGCTCCAGCTCCCCGAGGACGTGATCGTGCGGTCGGTCGACGTCGGCAGCGAGCTGCAGATCCTGGCGTTCCACGCGCAGGCGCGGGCGCTCGCGGAGAGCGGGTCGACGCCGTCGGACGCGGTGGAGGCCACCGAGGAACCCGCGGCCCAGCCCTAGCCCGTCGGGCGAGGCGGATGCCGCCGAGCCCTGCCGGTCCGCCCGCCCCGGGGCGGCGTCCGCGCCCCCGGGCAGCGCAGGAGCCGGCGCCCCGTGAGGGGGCGCCGGCTCCTGGTGGTGGCGGGGCCGCGTGGGTCCGGGGCGCTCCGCGCCGTCGGTCCGTGCTGCCCGCCGGTGGTGCGGGAGGCTCAGGCCTGCTTGATGGCGGAGAGGTCGAGCGCGATCTTGATCTTGTCGCCGACGAGCACGCCGCCGGCCTCGAGGGCCACGTTCCAGGTCAGGCCGAACTCCTTGCGGGAGACCTCGGTCGTGGCCTCGAACCCGGCGCGCGAGTTGCCGTAGGCGTCGACGGCGGTGCCCGTGAACTCGGTCTCGAGCTTGACCGGCTTGGTCACGCCGTTGATGGTCAGGTCGCCCTCGATGACGAAGTCGTCGTCGTCGGCCTCGACCGCGGTCGAGACGAAGTTCCAGGTCGGGTTCTTCTCGGCGTCCCAGAAGTCGGCCGACTGGAGGTGCCCGTCGCGCCCTGCGTCACCGGTGTTGACCGACTTGGCGTCGATCGCCGCGACCACGTTGGACGACTCGACGTCGTCGCCGATGTTCACGGTGCCCTCGGCGATCGCGAGCGAGCCGCGAACCTTCGAGATGCCTGCGTGGCGGACCGTGAAGGTCGCCTGCGAGTGCGAGGGGTCGATCGTGTAGGTGCCTGCGGTCAGTCCGGCGGGAAGGGTCGTGGCCATGAGTGTCTCCTGGATGTCGTGGTGCGTATGCGTCAGGCGCACCGTCGGCGCGCCACTAGTTGAAGATTCAACTTCATACGAACGCATCAACGCAAGCCCTCTTCCCTCTATTCCCTGACGAGTGGCTCCCGTCGGGCGGATCGTTCCCCGGGTGGGAGAATGGGAGGATTGTTCGGACGGCGGGGCGTGACGGATGAGGCGGAGATGACGGTTCAGCAGGACAGGTTCACGATCGCGGCGCAGGGCACGCCATGGCTCGACGACGCCCAGCAGCTCTCGTGGCGCCAGTACCTCGACGGGACGGCCCGCTTCGTCGAGGCCCTGAGCAGGGACCACGAGGAGCACTCCTCGCTCACGCTCGGCGAGTACGAGCTCCTCGTGCGGCTCTCCGAGGCCCGCGACCACACCATGCGCATGTCGGCGCTCGCCGACGGCCTGGCCCGTTCGCGGTCCCGCGTCACCCACACCGTGCACCGCATGGAGCAGCGCGGCCTGGTGCGCCGGACCGCCGACGCGGACGACCGGCGCGGTGTGAACTGCGTCATGACCGACGCGGGCCACGCCGAGCTCGTGGCCTCCGCACCCGGGCACGTGACCGCGGTGCGTCGCCTCATGGTCGACGTCCTGACGCCCACGCAGCTGCAGAACCTCGGCGAGGCCATGGCGGCGATCGGGGAGGCCTGCCGGCTCGCGGACGAGCGCGACCAGTAGCCGGCGCCGGCCCCTGGCCGTCCGGCACCGGAGATTCCTGTGTCGGGGAGCACGCCGCCCCGGTGCACCGCGCGGCGCAGAACTTTGGGACACTGGTCCGCATGGTCGCAACCACGGTCCACCTCATGCGTCACGGTGAAGTCTTCAACCCGGACGGCATCCTCTACGGTCGAATCCCCGGCTACCACCTCTCGGAGCTCGGGCACACGATGGCGCGCCGCGTCGCGGGGCACCTGTCGGGCAAGCCCGTCGAGGGCGCACCCGCGCTGCCCGACGACGTCGCCCCCGAGCCCTTCGACGTCGCCCTGGTCATCGCCTCCCCGCTGCAGCGGGCGCAGGAGACGGCGACGCCGGTGGCCGAGGCCTTCGGGCTGCCCCTCGGGACCGACGAGCGCCTCATCGAGGCAGGCAACCACTTCGAGGGGATGAAGTTCGGGGTGGGCGACGGCTCGCTGCGCCACCCCGGGCACTGGCCCTACCTGTGGAACCCCCTGCGTCCGTCCTGGGGCGAACCCTACAAGCAGCAGGTCGCGCGCATGCACGCCGCGATCCACGACGCCCGGGCCCAGGCCGAGGGGCGCGAGGTCGTGCTCGTGAGCCACCAGCTCCCCATCTGGATCTCCCGCCTGGCGTTCGAGGGCAAGCGCCTGTGGCACGACCCGCGCAACCGTCAGTGCTCGCTCGCGTCGCTCACGTCGCTGCGCTTCGAGGGTGACCGCCTCGTCGGGATCCACTACACCGAGCCGGTCGCGGACCTGCTCCCGGGGGCGGCGAAGGTCTCGGGAGCGTGACCCGCCAGGTCCTTCCCAGGTTGTGCCCAGGCACGTGGGAGAAAGTTCTGCCATGATCCACCCCTTCCGTGCCCGGGACGGTCGCGCGCTCGCCCACGGGCGCCGGTCCGCCGGCACGCTCACCCTCGGTACCGCCGCCCTCGTCGCGCTCGGCCTGGTCCTCACCGGCTGCTCCCAGGAGTCCGGGGCCACGAGCCCCGACGACGTCGTGGGGCAGGGCTACGTCTCGGGCGACGGCTCGGTCAAGACCTGGGAGGTCTCCGACCGCGACGAGCCCGTCGCGCTGACGGGCACCGACTTCGAGGGCGGCGCGGTCGACACGACCGAGTGGCTGGGCGACGTGGTCGTCATCAACACCTGGTACGCGTCGTGCGCGCCCTGCCGCGCCGAGGCGCCGGACCTGGTCGCGCTCGCCAACGACCGCGGCCCCGAGGGCGTGCACGTGCTCGGCATCAACAGCACCGACGACGCGGGCGCCGCGCTCGCGTTCGAGCGCACGTTCGAGGTGCCCTACCCGTCGATCGAGGACACGCGCGGCGAGGCCATCGCTGCGCTCGAGGGCTCGGTCCCGCTGCAGGCCGTCCCGACGACCGTCGTGCTCGACCGCGAGGGCCGCGTCGCCGCGCGCGTCATCGGGCGTGCCGAGGGCTCGACGCTCGGTGCCATCGTCGACGACCTGCTCGCCGAGAGCGCCTGACGCATGGGTCCCCTCGTGCTCGCCGGTGACCTCGGCTTCACCTTCGCCGCGACGGTGTGGAGCGGCTCGATGCTGCTCGCGGTCCCTGTGGCGATCCTCGCGGGGCTCGTGTCGTTCGCCTCGCCCTGCGTCCTGCCCCTCGTCCCCGGCTACGTCGGGTACGTGAGCGGGCTGGCGGCGGCGAACGCCGGCGCGACCGGGGTGCAGCGGTCGGGCGGCAGCGGCAGCACGGCGGTGCGGACCGCGCGGGCACCGGGCCGGTGGCGGGTCGCGGCGGGCGTCGGGCTCTTCGTGGCCGGCTTCACGCTCGTCTTCGTCCTGCTCATGGTCGCCGCCGGGGCCGTCGGCGTGCACGTCAAGCACTGGGAGGACGTCATCACGCGGGTCATCGGGGTCTTCGTGATCCTCATGGGCTTCGCGTTCATGGGCGCGATGCCCTTCCTCCAGCGGGACCGTCGCCTGCACCTGAGCCCCACCGCGGGAATCTGGGGTGCACCGCTCCTGGGCATCGTGTTCGGCCTGGGCTGGGCGCCCTGCATCGGCCCGACGCTCACGGCGGTCATGGCGCTGTCCCTCGAGGAGGCCACCGCGGGTCGCGGGGCGATCCTGGGCATCGCCTACAGCCTGGGCCTCGGCATCCCGTTCCTGCTCATCGGGATCGGCCTGGAGCGGTCCAAGAAGGCCGTGGCCTTCCTCCGTCGTCACCGGGTCGCGATCATGCGCATCGGCGGCGGCATGCTCATCGTCATCGGTCTCGCCCTCGTGACCGGCGTCTGGGGCACCTGGACCTCCCGCCTCGGCGGGCTCATCACGGGCTTCGAGCCGGTGATCTGATGAGCGACAAGGACCTCTACCGCCCCGAGGGCATCGACGACGCGTTCAGCCACCCCGAGCCCGAGGCGGGCCCGGCCGAGGGCGAGACGGCCCGCCCGGCGGGAGCGGCGCCGTCGGGCCGGGAGGCGCCGACCCCGCACGGGACCGCTCCCGACGCGGGCGACGCCGCACGCACCGGCGGCACCGGGCAGCCTCAGCTCCCCGCGCTCGGCCTGCAGGGCAGCCTGCGCTGGGTGTGGCGCCAGGTGACGAGCATGCGCGTCGCGCTCATGCTGCTCATGCTGCTCGCCGTCGCGGCCGTCCCCGGCTCGGTGCTGCCCCAGCGCCCCCAGGACCCGGCCGCGGTCCTCACCTACCTGCAGGACAACCCCGGCACGGGGGAGTGGCTCGACCGGTTCGGCTTCTTCGACGTCTACGCGTCGCCGTGGTTCTCCGCGATCTACATCCTGCTGTTCGTCTCGCTCGTGGGCTGCATCCTGCCCCGCACCAAGGCGCACCTGCAGGCCGTGCGCAACCGGCCCCCGCGCACCCCGCGCCGCTTCGACCGCTTCCCGGCGAAGGCCGAGACCACGAGCACCGCGACCCCCGACGAGGTCGTGGAGGCCGCCGCCAAGCACCTGCGGGGAAGCGTGCGCTGGCTGCCGACGTTCCGCGTCGACGTCGGGACCGAGCCCGCCGACCCGGCCCGGGGGCTGCCCGAGCGCCGCACCGTGGCGGCCGAGCGCGGCTACCTGCGCGAGACCGGCAACCTCGTCTTCCACCTGTCGCTGCTCGGCCTCCTCGTGGCGGTCGCCACGGGCCAGCTCCTGCACTTCCGCGGCCAGGCGATCATCACGGAGGGGCGCGGCTTCGCGAACGCGGTCGTCGACTATGACACGTTCGAGAACGGGTCGCTGTTCAGCCCGTCCTCGCTCGTGCCGTTCTCCATGACCCTCGACTCGTTCGACGCGCAGTTCGCGATGGACGCCGTCGCGTTCGCGCAGTCGCGCGACTTCACGGCCAACGTCACGGTCCGCAACCCCGACGGCACGTCCGAGCAGGAGCAGATCAAGGTCAACCACCCCATCGTCGCGGGCGGCGCCAAGATCTACCTCCAGGGCAACGGCTACGCGCCCGAGATCACGATCCACGACGCCGAGGGCCAGGTCGCGTTCGCGGGCCGCGTCCCGTTCCTGCCCGAGGACACCCTCTACACCTCGCGCGGGGTCGTGAAGGTCCCCGACACCTCGCCCGGCCTCGACCAGATCGGCCTGGTCGGGTACTTCCTGCCCACGGCCGAGATCGACGAGGTGGGCGCGCGCTCGACCTTCCCGCAACCGATCAACCCCCTGCTGGTGCTCGAGGTCTACCGGGGCGACCTGGGGCTCGACGAGGGGATGCCGCAGAACGTGTACCGCCTGAACACGGACACGCTCACGCCCTCGCTCGACGAGGACGGCGAACGCGTCCGGGTCCTCGTGGCCCCCGGCGAGACGGTCGACCTCCCCGACGAGCTGGGCACCATCACGTTCGCCGCGGGCGACGTCCCGCGCTACGTCGCGCTCGACCTGCGCCACGACCCGGCGCTCGTCTGGATCCTCGTGTTCGCGCTCGGGGCGCTCGGCGGCCTGGCCGTCTCGCTCTTCACGCCGCGCCGCCGCGTGTGGCTGCGGGTGTGGAGCGAGGAGTCGCCCGACGGCGGAGCGTCGCCCCGGCGTACCGTCGTCAGTGTCGCGGGACTCGCCCGCGGCGACGACGCCGGGCTCCAGGGCGAGGTGGACCGCGTCGTCGAGTCCCTGCCCGGGACCCCGCCCACGGCCGAACCGCCCGCCGGGCCTCCGGCCCGGCCACGCAGCACCCCGTCCTCCCCCCGCACCGACGGTCGGGCTCGCGCCGACCGACCACGAAAGGCTGACCGATGACCGTTGCCGACCTGAGCTCCGACCTGGTGTGGGCGGCTGCGACCGCCCTCACGGTCGCGTTCGTCGCGTTCGCGATCGACCTGTCCCGGCTGGGGGCCAAGGTGCCCGAGCCGGAGGTCGTGACCGACGCGATCTCCGACGCCGACGCCCCGGTCGCCGTGGCCGTGGCCACCCCCGACAGGCCGGCGTCGCGCAAGGCCGCGGGCATCGGCATCTCGACGGGCTGGTTGGGGACGATCCTGCTGCTCGCGGCGATCGTGACCCGCGGCATCGCCGCCGGGAGGGCTCCCTGGGCCAACATGTACGAGTTCACGCTCGTCGGGGCGTTCGTCGCGATGGCGGTGTTCCTCGGCGTGAGCCTGCGCCGCGACGTGCGGTTCCTCGGGGCGTTCGTGACAGGGCTCGCGGTGCTGTTCCTCGTGGTCGCGCAGAACTCGTTCTTCCTCGCCGCCACGGGCGTCCAGCCCGCGCTGCAGTCCTACTGGCTCGTGATCCACGTGGGCGTCGCGATCATCGCCACGGGCATCTTCACGGTCGCGTTCGTCCTGTCCCTGATCCAGCTCCTGCGCGACTCGCGCGAGACCGGCAACGGCTTCCTGGGGCACCCGGCCTGGCGCTGGCTCGACACGACGCCCCGCCCCGGCCAGCTCGAGGCCCTGAGCTTCCGGCTCAACGCGGTCGCGTTCGTGCTGTGGACGTTCACGATCATCGGCGGCGCGATCTGGGCCGAGCACGCCTGGGGCCGCTACTGGGGCTGGGACCCCAAGGAGGTCTGGAGCTTCGTCGTCTGGGTCGTGTACGCGGCGTACCTGCACGCACGCACCACGCGCGGCTGGTCCGGGCGCCGGGCCGCGTACTTCGTGCTCGTCGGCTACGCGTGCGTCCTGTTCAACTTCACCGGCGTCAACCTGATCTTCAACGGCAAGCACTCGTACTCGGGCATCACGACGCAGGAGTGACCTGGAGCGGTCCAGCCGCCGCTCCCGCCCAGCCCCGGAGGGGCCGTCCGCTCGACGGACGGCCCCTCCGGCGCGTCCGCGACCGGACGCGCCCCGTGGCGCCGGGGTACGTGCCGGGTGGCGCGCGACGCGATGCGTCCGACGACGGCGAGATCCCCGGCGCGGGATCCCGGTGCACCTAGGCTCTGCCCTCGTGACCGACGCGCGAGGGGGGAAGCAGGATGTTCGAGACGGAGGACGGGGGTCAGGGCACGGACGGGCCGGGGCGGACAGGGGGTGCGTCACGTCCGGTCGCGGCGCGAGCACCGGGTGCTGCGTTCCGTCGCCCTCGTCACGACCGCCGTCGTCGCCTTCGGTGCCTCGGGCGCGACGGCGCTCGTCGTGAGGTCCCTGTCCAACGTGGAGCACGTCGACAACAGGGCGCTGGTGGCGCCCGAGGCGGACCGGCCACCGGTCGCGACCCCGGACCCCGAGGACCCGCTCGCGGGGCTGCCCGTGAACCTGGTCCTCATCGGGTCCGACGACCGGTCGGGGGTCAACGAGGCGATCGGCGGGGCCGAGGCCGGCATGCGCTCGGACACCACCATCCTCCTGCACGTCGCGGCGGACCGTTCCCGGGTCGAGCTCGTCTCGATCCCGCGCGACCTCATGGTCCCGATCCCCTCGTGCACCGTCACGGGCGGCGGGACGACGCGGGCGGCGACGCGCACGATGTTCAACGAGGCCTTCTCGAAGGGCTGGATCGGGGGCAAGGACCTCGCCTCGGCCGCGACCTGCACGCAGATGACGGTCGAGCAGGTCTCGGGCGTCCGCACGGACGGGTTCGCCGTCGTGGACTTCGCGGGCTTCCAGGCCATGGTCGACGCGCTCGAGGGGGTCCCGATGTGCATCCCGGAGGACATGCGGGACGAGGACGCGAACCTCGACCTCCGCGCCGGGACGCAGACCCTGACGGGAGCCCAGGCGCTCTCGCTCGCCCGCGCCCGGCACGAGCTGAGCGACGGCAGCGACACCTACCGCATGGGGCGGCAGCAGGCCCTGCTCGCCGCCATGACCCGGTCGATCCTGACCAAGAACCTCCTGACCGACCTGCCGAGCCTGGTCAGGTTCCTCGATGCCGCGACCAGCTCGCTGTCGATCAGCGGGGGCGTCGACCTCGAGGGGCTCGCCTTCTCGCTGCGGTCGGTGAGGACGGAGTCCGTGACGTTCCTGACGATCCCGTCGGGACCCATGCCGTCCGACCCGGCGCGTGTCGTCCTGTCCCCGGCCGCGGCCGACGTGTGGGCGAGGATCGGGGCGGACGAGCCCGTGGTCCCGGCGAAGCCGGCCGTGACGCCCGTGACGCCCGAGGTGCCCGTGGCACCCGAGGCGCCCGGCCCGCAGGTCGGTGCCGACGGGCCCGCTCCTCCCACCGCGACGACCACCGACGAGCCCGCCGTGGTCGACCCGCTGGCCGACCGCAGGCCCGGCCAGGCGATCACCTCGGCGGACGCGAAGGCGGCGTGCTGAGGGCGCCTGCCGCGGCAGGCGGGTAGCCGGGAGGGCCCTGGGTCCTCAGTCGGTGCTGCCCGACGACGGCGTGCCGGGCGCACCGTCCGTCTCGCCGGACGTCGAGCCGTGCGAGGAGTCGTCCGACGACCCGCGCCCGTCCTCGGCCGTGTCCCCCGAGGCGGGGCCCGCCGTCGGGCCGCCCGCCGTCTCACCACGCGCCTCGCGGCGACGCTGCTGCTCGAGCTTCCACAGGAAGTCGGGGTCGTCGTCCGGGGCCACCGGAGCTGACGGGCGCCGACGCGCCCCCGGGCGACCGGGTCCCGCTGCGGGAGTCCGGCCCGCGTGCGCGTGGCGGGAGCGCTGCGTGCGGGACACGAGGATCCACGCGAGCGGTCCGACGAAGGGCAGGAAGATGATCATCACGATCCACAGCCCCTTGGGGATCCCGCTCCGGTCGTCCTCGTCGCTCGTGGCGCAGTCGGAGAGGGCGTAGACCGCGAGGCCTACGGCGAGCAGGGTCAGCAGGACGCGGATCATGCCCCCAGCCTATGCGTCCTGGCAACCAGGGCGGGTGCGGCAGCCCAGGCGCGCGGTTCGGCGAACCCGGAGGAGGCGCCTACCCTGGAGAGGTGCCTATGGTCATCTACTCCGCGCTGCGCCTGGCGATCTTCGCGGTCCTCTTCGTCGTCCTGTACGTCCTGAACCTCGGGCACTGGGTCGTGTGCGCGGTCATCGCCGCCGTCCTGGCCTTCCTGGTCTCCTACCTCGTCCTGCGGGGCCCGCGCGAGCGTGCCGCCCAGTACCTCGCGGACCGCGCCGCCCGGCGCAAGGCGACCGGGGAGCAGTTCTCGCGCGAGATCGAGGACGACGCCGCGCACGAGGACGCCGCCGTCGACGCCGCGGAGGCGGCCGAGGCCGCGACGCCGTCCGAGGACGCCGACGGGCAGACCCGCCCGGCCCGGGCCCAGAGCGAGGGTTAGGTGCTGGTTGCGCTGGCAACCGCGAGAACGGCCCTCGTCGTGGTCGGAGGATGACAGCGACGCGGCGCGTGGTCAGGGACGGGGACCGCGCAGCCCTGGTTGGCACGGTCGTGCGCACGAGCGTCCGGCCGAGCACGGGCGTGGGAGTCGCCGACGACACCGGTCCCGGCCCTGTGCTGCCAGAGCTGGACTACCCACCCATCTCCGTGGTGGTCCCGATCCTGGGGCCCGCCGGGCACGCGCAGACCTGGGAAGAGCTCATCGGGCGGCGCCTTCGCGTCCGGGGCACCTGGACGAGCGAGGGCATCGTCTGCGACCCGACGACCGGCGACGTCGCTCCGCTCGCCCTGCTGCCGGAGGCAGAGCCCGTACGGGTGGCAGGGCGAGAGCTGCGCACGCCCGGCCATGCGACGGCTCGGGCCATCGAGGGCCCGCTGTTCGAGTCGGGAGACCTCATCTGGCGTGTGCCGTTCTCCCGTGACGGCGAGCCCGTCGTCCTGGTGGCTGCCCACGACAAGGCAGCGGTCGAGGATCGGCTGCGCCAGCTG
Source organism: Oerskovia sp. 140933 (assembly GCF_059651515.1). Taxonomy (NCBI): domain Bacteria; kingdom Bacillati; phylum Actinomycetota; class Actinomycetes; order Micrococcales; family Cellulomonadaceae; genus Oerskovia; species Oerskovia sp. 140933. The sequence continues at coordinate 34,719 of NZ_JAMXIO010000005.1, read as the reverse complement.
CACGGCGACGCGCTGCACGTGGTCCAGAGCCCGTGGACGCGCGAGGAGTACCTGCGCGCAGACCGCTTCGGCGAACGCGCTGAGGCCCAGGGCCTGCTCATCTCGGTCGAGCAGGGCCTGGATCTGGACGACGGCGTCGTGCGCTACGTCGTGCGGCTCACCGCCCTGACCGACCAGTTGGCCGCAGAGTACGACGCCTTGCCCGCCGGCCTCGCACGGCTCGAGACCCTCGTCGCCCCCGACGGGCCCGGTTTCAGCGACGGGCCCGGTTGAGCGACTCGTCCGGCTAGAGCGCGAGCCCCAGCCCCAGCAGCACGCCGTAACCGAGCTCGAACATCCCCGTCCCGGCGAGGACGGGCACGAGCAGCGGTCCGCGCGCCCCGGCTATCACGGGCAGCGTGAGCAGCACCGCGGGCAGCAGCAGGAGCAGCACGAGCAGCGACCACGGCGCGGCGAACGCGCACACGACGCCCAGCAGGATCGGCACCCAGATCATGGCGACGTAGGCGCGCCGGGCCCGGAAGTCGCCCAGGCGCACCGCGACCGTGCGCTTGCCCGCGAGCACGTCCGTGGGGATGTCGCGCACGTTGTTGATCATGAGGAGCGCGCACGCGAGCAGGCCCACGGCCACGGCCCCCACGCCCGCGACCCAGGTCACCCGGTCCGCCTGGGTGTACGTGGTGCCGAGGACCGCGACGAGCCCGAAGAAGACGAACACCCCGACCTCCCCGAGGCCGCGGTACCCGTAGGGGTTCTTGCCGCCCGTGTAGAACCAGGCGGCGACGATCGCGAGCGCCCCGACGGCCAGCAGCCACCAGTGGCCGGTGAGGGCCACGAGCGCCAGGCCCAGGACCGCTGCGACACCGAAGCACGCGAACGCGGCGTTGCGGACCTGCGAGGCGAGCGCCGCCCCCGACGCGGTCAGCCGCATGGGCCCCACCCGGTCGACGTCCGTGCCCCGCACGCCGTCGGAGTAGTCGTTGGCGTAGTTGACACCGACCTGGAGCGCGAGCGCGACACCCAGCGCCAGGAGCGCGGGCCAGAACGCGAACGAGTCGACCTGCGCGGCAGCGCCCGAGCCGACGAGGACGGGTGCAGCCGCCGCGGGGAGGGTCCGCAGGCGCGCGCCTGCGACCCATTCGGCAGAGGTGGCCATGGTGCTCCGTTCAGAGGGTGCGTGGTGCGGTGCGGGCAGCGAGCTCTGTCACGGCCGCCCGGTCGATCTTGCCCGGCCCACGGCGGGGCAGGTCGCCCACGACGAGCAGGTCGCGTGGAGCGGCGGGCGGTCCCAGCGTAGTCGCGACCGCGTGGCGGGCACGGGCCAGCAGGTCGTCCGCGGCGGGGTGGTCGCGCACCTCGGCACCGTCGCCCCCCTCGGCCGGGTGGCGCACCTCGACGACCGCGACGACCCGTTGACCCCACTCGCGGTCCGGCACGCCGACCACGCACACCTCGCCCACGCCCGCGAGCACACCCGACAGCACGGCCTCGACCGCGGCCGGGGCGACGTTGACCCCGCCCGTCACGATCACGTCGTCGGCCCGCCCGAGCACCGTGAGCACCCCGTCGGGAGAGAGCGAGCCCAGGTCGCTCGTCCGCAGCCAGCGGGACCCGTCGGGGTCGGTGCGGAACGTCGACGCCGTGAGCGCCTCGTCACCCAGGTACCCGGTCGCCAGCACGGGGCCGGAGATCTCGACGACCCCCGTGGCGGCGGTCGGGAGCTCCTGCCCGGACGACCCGTCGACCGTCCGCACCCGGACGCCCGCGAGCGCGACGCCGTCGTACACGCAGCCGCCGCTCGTCTCCGTCATGCCGTAGGTGGTCACGACGGCGGCGCCCGTCCCGCGCGCCGCCGCGAGGAGCGACGGGGAGGTCGCGGCGCCGCCGACGAGGATCGCGTCGAACGAGCGCAGGGCGTCGAGAGCGGCCTCGCCGTCCGCGGTGCCCTGGGCGTGCACGAGCCGGTGGAGCTGCGTGGGGACGAGAGAGACGTACCGGCGGACGCCGTCCATGCGCGCCGCGGCGGCCGCGAAGCCTGCCGCGGAGAACGGGGCGTCCAGGTCTGCCGCCACGAGGTCCGTCCCGGCGACGACCGAGCGCAGGACCACCTGGAGCCCGGCCACGTGCGTGGGCGGAAGCGTCAGCAGCCACTGCGCGTCACCGCCGAGCCGTTCGTGCGTCGCCCGGGCCGACGCCACGAGGGCTGCGGCCCCCAGGGCGACCTCGCGGGGCAGGCCGGTCGAGCCCGACGTCCGCAGCACGAGGGCCGTGCCGTCGGGGAGCGGACCGGTGAAGGCGAGCGGGGCCGGGGCGACCGCCGGTCCGCGTCCCGACAGGGCGGCCGCGAGCGCGGCCCGCAGCTCCACGAGGTCATCAGGTGCGGGTACGTCGGCGCGTGGCATCTCCCCAGCGTAGGTCGGGCCGTAGGGTGTCGGGGAACTGTGCAGGGCCGAGGAGCGCGAGGGACTGGAATGGACATGGCGAGGAAGCCGGGACGAGCCGCATGGGCTGCGACGATGGTCGCAGGCGTGCTGGCGCTCGCGGCCTGCGGAGGGGGCGGCCCCACGGACGTCCCGACGAGGACCGTCCCGGCGACCGTCGAGGCGGACAAGGGGGCGCCGCCGTCACCCGCGGCACCGACGGCCTGGCCGTTGACGGGGGTCCCGTCCGACGACGTCGCCACCCGCCCCGCGCTGGCGGTCAAGATCGAGAACCTCCCGCAGGCCCGCCCCCAGGCCGGCCTCGACGCCGCGGACATCGTCTGGGAGGAGGTGGTCGAGGGAGGCATCACGCGGTTCGTCGCGGTCTACCACTCGAAGACCCCCGAGACCGTCGGCCCGATCCGTTCGGTGCGTCCCATGGACCCCGCGATCGTGGCTCCGATGCACGGCATCCTGGCGTACACCGGCGCACAGAAGCCCTTCATCGAGGCCGTGGGGGCGGCGGGCATCCAGTCGATCATCATGGACAAGGGCGACGACGGCTTCTACAAGCAGAAGGGCAAGCGGGCGCCGCACAACGTGTTCGGTCGGACGTCCGACTTCTGGGCGCAGGCCGACGACGACCGGACGTCCCCGCCTCCCGCGCAGTTCGCGTACGCGAGCAGCGAGGGCCAGGGCACGGCCACGACGGCCGGTGCCCCGGTCGCCCTGCTGGACGTCCGGCTCTCGGCGTCCTCGCGGGCCCAGTGGTCGTGGGGCGCGGACGAGGGTGCCTTCCTGCGCAGCGAGGGCACGAAGCCCGCGGTCTCGCCCGACGGTGATCGGTTGTCGGCCGCGAACGTGGTGGTGCTGAGCGTCGAGATGACGAACACGAAGTTCAAGGACCCTGCGGGCGCCTTCGTGCCCGAGACGCAGATGGTCGGTACGGGCGAGGGGGTCGTCGCGAGCGCCGGCAAGCAGGTCGCGGTGACGTGGTCCAAGGACGGCGTCGAGGCGCCGTTGGTCCTCACGGGGCCCGACGGCGGGCGCGTCCTCCTGGAGCAGGGCGCGACGTGGATCGAGCTCGTCCCGCGCGGGTCCGGGAGCTACACGGTCAGCTGACCACGGGCCCCGCCGGCCCGTCCGCGGGCGAGCGCCTCATCCTCGTGGAGGAGGGGGCGCTCACCCCTGAGGAGGACCAGGCGGGGTCGAGGTCGAGCCGCGGGGCCGATGCGGCGACGCCGGGGTCCGCGGGAACGTAGGGGCATGGCAACGATCAACCCCACCCAGAGCCCTTTCGACCCCACCTCGACCGCGTACCCGCCGTCCATCGCCCCCGCCCGTCCCGTGCTGCGGGCCGAGGACGACGAGGCCGACGAGACCGGCGCGCGTCCGGCCGCGTCGGTCGGCCCGGTCGTCGTGTCGATCGTCCTGCTGTTCGGCCTGGCGGTCGCGGTGGCCTTCGCCGGCCGAGGCATCGTCGAGATGCTCACGGGCCTGGCGGCAGCCTGAGCCGTCGGCGCTCCTGAGCGGCCGCCACGGCCGTCCTGCCGCCACCCCTCCTGCGGGGGCGTCGTCGACGGAGGGCGTCGTCAGAAGTAGTAGGGGAAGTCGTCCCACTGCGGGTCGCGGCGCTCGAGGAACGCGTCCCGGCCCTCGACGGCCTCGTCCGTCATGTATGCCAGGCGGGTGGCCTCGCCGGCGAAGACCTGCTGGCCCGCCAGCCCGTCGTCCGCGAGGTTGAACGCGAACTTGAGCATGCGGATCGCCTGCGGCGACTTGGTCGCGACGATCCGCGCGTACTCGAGCGCGAGACCCTCGAGGTCGGCGTGGTCCGCGACCTCGTTCACGGCGCCCCACTCGTAGGCGTCCTGGGCCGAGTACTCGCGGGCGAGGAAGAAGACCTCGCGGGCCCGCTTCTGGCCCACCTGCCGGGCGAAGAGCGCCGAGCCGTAGCCCGCGTCGAACGAGCCCACGTTGGCGTCGGTCTGCTTGAACCTGGCGTGCTCGCGGCTCGCGATCGACAGGTCGGCGACGACGTGCAGCGAGTGCCCGCCCCCGGCGGCCCACCCGTTGACGACGGCGATCACGACCTTGGGCATGGTGCGGATGAGGCGCTGGACCTCGAGGATGTGGAGCCGCCCGGCCTTGGCGGGGTCGATCGCGTCGGCCGTCTGGGCGTCCTCGCTCGTCGTGTACCGGTAGCCGTCGCGTCCGCGGATGCGCTGGTCGCCTCCCGAGCAGAAGGCCCAGCCGCCGTCCTTGGCCGAGGGGCCGTTGCCCGTGAGCAGGACCGTCCCCACGTCGGACGTCATGCGGGCGTGGTCGAGGACCCGGTAGAGCTCGTCGACCGTGTGGGGGCGGAACGCGTTGCGGACCTCGGGGCGGTCGAACGCGACCCGGACCACGGGCAGGTCGCGCTCGCGGGGCTCACCGTCGACCAGGCCGCGCTCGACGCCGCGGTGGTAGGTGATGTCGGTGAGTCCCTCGAAGCCGGCGACGGTGCGCCAGGCCTGGGGATCGAACGTCTCGGACACCTGTGCGGGGATGCTGCTCACGACCGCCACCCTAGTCGTCCGCGCTCTCGTGGTCCGCCCGGCTGCCCTACGGTGTGGGGGTGGGGACCTCGGAGGTCTTGACGGCAGTACACGCGGTCGTGTAATTCGGTGAAGCCTGTTTGTGCTCAAGATCATGTCGTCGGTCCTCCTCGCGCGGGTTCGTCGGCCTCAACCCGTCCCGGAGGAAGTCCCTGATGGCTCCAGAGACCGACAAGCACGTTCCCCGCCGGCAGGCCCGTGGCACGCAGCGGCGAGACCTCATCGTGTCCGCGGCGGCCGAGCTGATCCTGCGGGACGGCCCGTCGAGCGTGACGCACCGCTCCGTGGCCGCTCAGGCCGACGTCCCGCTCGCGGCGACGACGTACTACTTCTCGGGCCTCGACGACCTGCTCGCGGCGGCCGGGCAGCGCATCGTCCGCGACTGGGCGGAGCGTGCGCAGGCGATCGGTCATGCGGTCACGGAGGCCGTCGCCGACGGCGGGATCGACTCCCTGAGCACGCGGTCGCGCGCGCTCCTCCTGGTGGACGCCGTCCTCCCTCCCGGGGGCCACGGCGAGCTCCTCGGGTTCTACGAGCACGTCGTCAGCGCGGGCCGCAGCCCGGTGCTCGCGGCGGCGTTCGCGCAGGGCAGGGGAGAGCTCGACGTCGTCGTCGACGCGCTGCTCGCCCAGCTCGGGCTCCGGTTCTCCGCGGTCCTGCTGATCGCGGTCGTGGACGGTGCCGCGGTCACGGCGCTGTGCGAGGGGCGCGCGGTCCGCGACCTCGCGGTCGACTGCGTCACCGAGCTGCTCGGGGTCGGCTGACCCGGGGCCGCGGGGCCGCGCCGCTCGGTCGCCCGGACCGCGCCGAGCGCCGCTGCGGAGATAGCCTGTGACCGTGCCCCCCACCACGTCGCCCGCTCGTACCGTCGCCTGGTCCTCGCCCCTGCGCACCCGTTTCCGGGGGCTCGACGCGCGCGACGGGCTGCTCGTCCGGGGGACCGCGGGGTGGGCCGAGTTCTCGCCGTTCTGGGAGTACGACGACGCCGAGTCGGCCGCGTGGTTGCGTGCTGCGCGGGAGGCCGCCGACGTCGGCTGGCCGGCACCCGTCCGGTCGAGCGTGCCCGTGAACGTCACGGTCCCCGCGACGGACCCGCAGCGGGCGCACGACATCGTGACCGCCTCCGACGGCTGCCGGACGGCCAAGGTCAAGGTCGCGCAGCGCTCGGCCGACGGCGCCGTCGAGCCCGTCGGCCGGGAGGTCGCGCGGCTCGAGGCCGTGCGGGACGCGCTGGGGCCGGGTGGCCGGATCCGGGTCGACGCCAACGGGGGGTGGACGCTCGACGAGGCGCTGCGGCGGCTGCCGCTGCTCGACCGGGCTGCCGGCGGGCTCGAGTACGTCGAGCAGCCGTGCGCCTCGGTGGCGGACCTCGCGGCGGTGCGCCGTTCGACGTCGGTCCTGGTGGCCGCCGACGAGTCGATCCGCCGGGCGGAGGACCCGTTCGCGGTGCTGCGCGCGGAGGCGGCCGACGTCGTGGTGCTCAAGGTGCAGCCGCTCGGCGGGGTCCGCGCCTGCCTCGAGCTGGCCGAGCAGGTCGGGCTCCCCGTGGTCGTCTCGTCGGCCCTCGAGAGCTCCGTGGGGCTCGCGGCGGGACTGGCGCTCGCGGCCGCGCTGCCCGAGCTGCCGTTCGCGTGCGGCCTGGCGACGTCCCAGCTCCTGGTCCACGACGTCGTCGACGAGCCGTTGCTGCCCCGGGGCGGCGAGATCACGGTCCGACGGCCCGAGCCGTCGGCCGCGGCCCTCGCACGGGCCGCCGCGGACCCGTCGACGCACGAGCGCTGGGTCACCCGGTACCAGCGGGTCGGCGCTCTCCTCGACGGAGCAGCGGCATGAGCGCCACGTCCGCCGACGCCGGGAGCGTGTCGCTGCCGCCCGCGGTCGCCGCGGCCCGGGAGATCGTCGCAGCGCTCGTCGCGGACGGGGTGAGCGACGTCGTCGTGTCGCCCGGTTCTCGCAGCGCGGCCCTCGCGTACGCCCTCGCGGCGGCCGACGCGGCCGGGCTGCTCACGCTGCACGTCCGGGTCGACGAGCGGTCGGCCGCGTTCCTGGCCCTCGGTCTGGCACGCGGCTCCCAGGTCACCGAGGGGCCCGACGGGCTGCGACCCGTCGCCGTGGTCACGACCTCGGGCACCGCGGCGGCCAACCTGCACCCGGCGGTGCTCGAGGCCCATCACTCGGGCGTCCCGCTCGTGCTGCTCACGGCCGACAGGCCGCACGAGCTGCGAGGCACGGGCGCCAACCAGACCACCGACCAGGTCGGCCTGTACGGTGGCGCCGTCCGCCTGGCGGCCGACGTCCCCGCCCCCGACGGGCGCCCCGGCGAGCTGCGCGACCTGGGGGCGGTCCTGGTGCGCGCGCTGGCGGCGGCCCGGGGGACCCGCTCGCGCCACCCAGGTCCTGTCCACCTGAACGTCGCGTTCCGCGAACCCCTCGTGCCGCCGGCGTCGCTGGGGGCGCTGCCGCCGAGCACGGCGGGGGCCGGTTCCGCCCGGCCCCTCGTCGGAGCCGTGCGCGACGACGTCGGTCCGTGGCCGCTCGACCCGTCGCGGGCGACCGTGCTGGTCGCGGGCGACGGCGCGGGGGCCGGTGCACGACGCCTCGCCGAGGCGCGGGGCTGGCCGCTGCTCGCCGAGGCGTCCTCCGGTGCCGCGGCGGGGCGCAACGCGATCACCGCGCACCGGCTCGTCCTCGGGGTGCTGGGGGAGAAGGTCGAGCGCGTCGTGGTCATGGGCCGTCCGACGCTCTCGCGCCCGGTCCAGCAGCTCCTCGCCCGGGAGGGCGTCGAGGTGCTCGTCGTCGCGCCGGGCGCTGCGCCCTGGCCCGACGCCGCGCGCTCGGCGAGCGCGGTCCTGCCGGGCGTCCCGGGGGACTGGTGGACGGGACCGGTGGGCGACCGCGCGTGGCTCGACGCGTGGCGGGGTGCGGGGGAGGCGGCGCGCAAGGTCGTCGCGGCCCGCGCGTCGGCCTCCGGACCGGCGACGCCGCTCACCGTCGCGGCGGCCGTCGCCGAGGCGTCGGGCCCGAGCGACGTGCTCGTCGTCGGGTCGAGCAACCCGGTGCGCGACCTCGACCTCGTGGTCGACTGGGACACGGCTCCGCTCGTCCTCGCCAACCGCGGCCTGGCGGGCATCGACGGGATGCTCTCGACCGCGACGGGGGTCGCGCTCGTCGCGGCGCGCGCGGGCCGGCGGACGCGCGCGCTGGTCGGCGACCTCACGTTCCTGCACGACGTGGGCGGGCTCCTGCGGGGACCGCACGAACCGACCGCGGACCTCCAGGTCGTCGTGGTCAACGACGACGGCGGGTCGATCTTCGCGACCCTCGAGTACGGTGCGCTCGCCGAGGAGGCGCCGGCCACCGCGACCGCGTTCGAGCGCGTCTTCTCGACCCCGCACGGGGCGGACCTCGCGGCGCTGTGCGCGGGCTACGGCGTGCGGCACCGGCTCGTCACGGACACCGCGTCGCTGCGCGGGGAGCTCGCGCGCGCCCACCGCGGGATCGAGGTCGTCGAGGTCCGCGTCGACCGGTCCCGGCGCCGCGCCGACGGCGCGGACCTCGCCGCGGAGGTCCAGGAGGCCGTCGCGCGCGCGGTCCCGACCGGGCCGGGCAGCACGGACCGGGGCCCCGCCGCGGGCGCCTGAGAACCCTCCCAGGCGACCGCGGGAACTCGCAGCGAACTCACAGGATCGTTCAAGCGACGTTCCAGCGCGCAGGTGTGAAGTAGTCCTCAGGAAGAACGAGGAGGGAACACACCATGACCGAGAACACCCCGCAGGTCCCCCAGCCGCAGACGCCGCGCGAGGGCGACACGCAGCGCATCGAGGCGCAGCCCACGCAGCAGCTCCCCGCCACCCCGGCGCAGGCTCCGGCGACCCCTGCCCACGAGACCCCGACCCAGCACTTCGCCGCGCCGCACCCGGGCCCCGTGCCCGCGCCGCCGGCGCAGGAGCAGGCCGGGCCGCAGCACGCCCCGCACGGCGCGCAGGCCCAGCACGGTGCCCCCACGAGCACCCCGTACTCCGCGGCCGGCATGCCGCCCGCACCGGTCGCCCCGGAGCAGGCCGCAGCCGCTCCGCGCAAGAACAGGACGTGGATCCCCGTGGTCGGTGCGGCCGCCGCGGCGGCGGTCCTCGCGAGCGCCGGCACCGCCGGGCTGCTCACGGCCCTCGACGGCTCGGGCCCGTCCTCCAGCTCGCTCGCCTCGATCGGCGAGAACAAGGAGAACAGCACGGTCCCCGTCGCGAGCTCGACGTCGGAGAACCCCGACTGGCAGGCGGTGACGAGCGCGGTCGCGCCGTCGGTCGTCTCGATCCAGGTCACCACGGCCTCGGGCAGCGGTGAGGGCTCGGGCGTCGTGATCGACACCGAGGGTCACGTCCTGACGAACAACCACGTGGTCGAGGGCGCGCAGAACGACACCGTCCAGGTGACCCTGAGCGACGGTCGGCTCTACGAGGCGAAGATCGTGGGGCTCGACCCCACGACCGACCTCGCGGTGGTCGAGCTCGTCGACCCGCCGAGCAACCTCACGCCGGCCACGTTCGGCGACTCCGACGACGTCACGGTCGGCGAGTCCGTCCTGGCCGTCGGGAACCCGCTGGGCCTCGCGAACACCGCCACGACGGGCATCGTCTCCGCGCTCGACCGTCCGGTCGCCGCGTCGGGCTCCGACGGCGGCAGCACCGTGGTCACGAACGCGATCCAGATCGACGCCGCGATCAACCCGGGCAACTCCGGTGGGCCCCTGTTCAACGCGCAGGGCGAGGTCATCGGCATCACGTCGTCGATCGCGACGACGTCGAGCCAGTCCGGCTCGATCGGCCTGGGCTTCGCCATCCCGGTGAACCTGGCGAAGAACATCAGCGCGCAGCTCATCGAGAACGGGACCGCCGAGCACGCGTTCCTGGGCGTGAGCATGACCGACGCGACGGCCACGGCCGACGGCGTCACGCGCCGCGGGGCCGAGGTCAAGAGCGTCCAGGACGGCTCTCCGGCCGCCGAGGCGGGTATCGAGACGGGCGACGTGATCGTCGCGATCGACGGCAACCCCGTGAGCGGCGCGGAGTCCCTGACCGGGTTCGTGCGCGAGCGCGCGACGGGTGACGTCGCGAAGGTCACCGTGGTCCGCGACGGCAAGACGGTCGAGGTCGACGTGACGCTCGCCGCCAAGCCGACCGAGACGACCACGGGCGACCAGAGCGGCTCCGGCCAGGACGGCTCGGGCTCCGACCAGGACGGCTCGGGTCAGCAGGGCCGACCGGGCTCGGGCGACCAGGGCAGCTCCGGCCAGGACGAGTCCGACCAGACCAACCCGAACAACCTGCCCAACCCCTTCGACTGGTTCAACGGTCAGGGCTGAGCAGCACGAGCCGGACCCGGTGGCGTCGGCGGCCACGGTGGGATCTCCTCCCCGTGCCCGCCGGCGGACGCCGACGCCGCTGCGGTCCTCTCCCGTCCCCCGGTCCGCGTCCCCCCTGTCGACCGGCGGGACCGCCGAGGCGCGGCCCTGTTCCCCTGCAGGTGCCCCTCGGCACGCACGCCCCGGTTCGCGCGGTCACCGCGCGGGCCGGGGCGTCGCCGTGCTCGGCCGACGACCACGTCGGCCCGGGGGAGACGTCAGTCGCGGACCGGCAGCGGGACGTCCTCCGGGGTGGGCGCCGTGACGACGGCGGGCCCGTCCCACGGCGAGGTCAGGACCGGGTCGTCGTCGAGCAGGTCGAGCGCCTTGGTCGACCGGACCTCGGTGGTCGTGTATCCCAGGCCGTCGGCGACGTCGCGCGGCAGGACGTCGGCGAGCGTGACCCGGGTCGCGCGGAACTCCTGCCCCCAGGACTCGACGGCCGCGACGAGCCGGGTCGCGACGGTCGCGCGGTCGGCGTCGGGGTCGACCGCGATCTCGTCGACCTCGACGACCAGGCCGTTCGCCGTGAAGGTCAGGCGCTGGCTGGCCAGGAGGTAGCCGACGACCCCGGTCGCGTCCTCGGCGACCAGCAGCAGGGTGTCGAGGGCCCTGAGCAGGGGCCCGACGACGCGGTCGTGCGTGGCGCGGTCCGGGGCGTCCGGCTGGAGGCGCAGCACGAGGTGCCACAGGTCCTCGCGGTCGGCGGTCGTGGCGCGGCGTACGGTGACGTCGCGCTGCGTGGGGGCCAGTGTCGTCGTCGCATCGCTCACCGGGTGAACCTAACAGGCCGGACTGCCCTTTTCCCGGACCTGTCCGGCGAACGGTCCATCCGTCGCGTAGTGCACGAAACTCTCGGTGGAGCCGGGGGCTCCGGCCCATTCCGCAGGTGGAGACGTCCGCCGTGCGGACGCCCGTCTCACCCCCCGAGCGCGTGCCGCATGGGTTCGAGCTTGGCCTCGGACTCGGCGAGCTCGGCCGCGGGGTCCGAGGCCGCGACGATCCCGCACCCCGCGAAGAGCCGCACGTGGAACGGGTCCTGCGCGGACAGCTCGGCCGAGCGCAGCGCGATGCCCCACTCGCCGTCGCCGTCGGCCCCGAACCAGCCCACGGGGGCCGCGTAGCGGGCACGGTCCATGCCCTCGATCTCCCGGATGAGGTCGCGTGCCGCGAGCGTCGGGGTGCCGCACACCGCGGCCGAGGGGTGGAGCGCGGCCGCGAGCGCCAGGCTCGTGGGCGCGGGGGCGTCGTCCGTCCCGGCCCGCAGGACGCCCGTGACGTCGGACGCGAGGTGCAGCACGTTGGGCAGGTGCAGCACGAACGGCGCGTCGGGCACGTTCATGGACGAGCAGAAGGGGGCGAGCGCGTCGGCCACGGACGCGACCGCGTACTCGTGCTCCTCGAGGTCCTTCGACGAGCGTGCGAGGTGCGCGGCGCGCAGCAGCGAGTCGTCGTCGGCCTCGGCACCGCCCGAGCGGCGGATCGTCCCGGCGAGCACGCGCGAGGTGACGAGCCCTTTCTCGCTGCGCACGAGCAGCTCGGGGGTCGCGCCGACCATGCCGTCGACCGAGAACGTCCAGCACGCCTCGTAGGCCGTGGCGAGGCGACCGAGCATCCAGCGGGGGTCCACCGGGCGCTCCGCGGTCGCGAGGACGTCGCGCGCGAGCACGACCTTCTCCAGGTCCCCGCGGCGGATGCGCTCGACGCCCTCGGCGACGACCGCGGTCCAGTCCTGGGCGCTCAGCGACCCGTCGACCGTGGTCACGCGGCCCGGCCCGACCACGGGCGTGCGGTGCGTGGGGTCGAGGACGGTCGCGACGTCGTCGGGCAGGGCGTCGCCCTCCGAGATGCTCGTGACCCATGCCGTGCCGCCGGGCCCGCCGCGCCGTCCGACGACGACGCGCGGCACCACGATCGTCCCGCCCGGGCGGGCGTCGCCCGTGGTCCCGGACGCGTCGTCGAACGCGAACGACCCGAACGCGACGAGGCCGCTGCCGGGCAGCGCCACGTCGTCGTGCACGACGGCGGCGCCCAGCACCTCCTGCCACGCGGCCTCGGCGTCGGCGAACCGCCCCGGCCCCCACGCCTCGAGGCGCAGGGCCTCTCCCCACCCGACGATGCCGTCACCACGTCGCACCCAGGCGAGCGGGCGGGCGTCGGGCAGGAGGTCGGTGAGGGCGGTCAGGTCGCCCGGCAGGCCGTCGGGCAGGAGCGTCGTGCGCACGACCAGGCGGGGGACGGCCGACGGGCCGGAGGAGCCGGTGCGGGGGGAACCTGCCGGGGGAGCGCCGAGGTCGTCGGTGCCCGCCGGGAGGGGAGAGTGCTCAGTCATCGTCTCCAGCGTAGGCGTGAAACGATGGGCGGCATGTCGCGTGCCAGCCTGGACAAGAAGCCCACCGAGGTCGCCTCCATGTTCGACGGGATCGCCCGTCGCTACGACCTCACCAACGACCTCATCTCCCTGGGGCAGGACCGGCGGTGGCGCAAGCACACCGTCGACGCCGTCGCGGCCCTGCCCGGCGAGCGCGTCCTGGACCTCGCCGCGGGCACCGGCACGTCGAGCGAGCCGTTCGCCGACGAGGGCGTCGAGGTCGTGCCGTGCGACTTCTCGGTCGGCATGCTCGAGGTCGGCAAGCGCCGGCGTCCCGACCTGCCGTTCGTCGCGGGGGACGCGACCGCGCTGCCCTTCGCGGACGCGTCGTTCGACGCCGTGACGATCTCGTTCGGCCTGCGCAACGTCGTTGACACGAGCGCCGCGCTGCGCGAGATGCTGCGTGTGACGCGCCCGGGCGGGCGCATCGTGATCTGCGAGTTCTCCGAGCCCACGTGGAAGCCGTTCCGCGTCCTGTACACCGACGTCTTCATGAGGCTGCTGCCGGTCGTGGCCGGGGCCGTGACCAAGGAGAAGGGCTCGTACGAGTACCTCGTCGAGTCCATCCGGACGTGGCCCACGCAGCCCGAGCTCGCGCACCTCATGCTCGACGCCGGCTGGGAGGGGGCTGCCTACCGCAACCTCTCGGGCGGCCTCGTGGCACTTCACCGGGCGGTCCGCCCGGCCTGAGGCCCACCGATCGACGCAGGCGCGCCTGACACGCCGGGCGCGCCTGACACGCCGGGCGCGCCTGCGTCGTGCTGCCCTCCTACCCCTGCGACCAGGCCGTTCGTCGCCCAAGGAAGGGTTGCCTTGCTACACAACCGCGAGGTTGTGTGGCTAGAGTGAAGACGTTCATTGTGAGCGACTTCACAAGGGGCTTTCCGAGGTGTGCCCGAGCGTACCGAGCGAGGTGAGAACGTGCGTGGAAGGACCGATGACGCGGACGTCATCGTCGTCGGCGCCGGCCCGGCCGGAGCCACTGCCGCGCACTACTGCGCCGCCGCGGGCCTGAACGTCCTCCTGCTGGAGAAGGCCTCGTTCCCGCGCGACAAGATCTGCGGCGACGGTCTCACGCCGCGCGCCGTGGGCGAGCTCGTCCGCATGGGCGTCCCCACGCGCGCCGAGGACGGCTGGATCCGCAACAAGGGCCTGCGGGTCGTCGCGAGCGGCCGGCAGTGGGAGCTGCCCTGGCCCGAGCTCAAGGCCTACCCGTCCTACGGCCTCGCGCGCTCCCGCATGAACCTCGACCAGACCCTCGCCGAGCACGCGCAGCGCACGGGAGCCAAGCTCCTCGAGCGCACCAACGTGACCGGGCCGCTCCTCGACGAGCGCACCGGACGGGTCGTGGGCGTCACCGCGCGCCCCCTCGACGAGAACGGCCGCCGCGCGGGCGACGAGTACGAGCTCCGCGCCCCCGTCGTCATCGCCGCGGACGGCGTCTCGTCGCGCTTCGCCCTCGCCCTCGGCCTCGAGAAGCGCCAGGACCGGCCCATGGGGGTCGCGGTCCGCACCTACTTCAGGACCCCGCGTCACGACGACGAGTGGATGGAGTCCCACCTCGAGCTCTGGGACGGCCCGGCCGGGAGGTCCAACCTCCTCCCCGGCTACGGGTGGATCTTCGCGCTCGGCGACGGCACCGCGAACGTCGGCCTCGGCTCGGTCAACTCGACGCCGGCCCGCCAGTCCGCCGCGAACGTGGACTACAAGGACCTGTTCGCCCGGTGGATGGCCAACGCGCCCGCCGGGTGGGAGTTCACCCCGGAGAACCAGGTCGGCCCCGTGCGCGGCGCGGCCCTGCCCATGGGCTTCAACCGCAAGCCGCTCTACTCGCGCGGCGTCGTGCTCGTGGGCGACTCGGGCGGCATGGTCAGCCCGTTCAACGGCGAGGGCATCGCCTACGCCATGCAGGCAGCGCGCGTCGCGGCGGACGTCGTGGCCCAGTCCCGGGCGCGCAGCACCGACGCGGCCCGCGAGCGCACGCTCGCGACGTACCCCGAGATCATGCGCAACGACCTGGGCGGGTACTACACGCTCGGCCGGTACTTCGTGCGGCTCATCGAGCACCCGGAGATCATGCGGCTGTGCACCCGGTACGGGCTGCCCCGGCCGCTCGTCATGCGCTTCGTCCTCAAGCTGCTGTCCGACTGTTACGAACCCCGCGGTGGCGACGTGGTCGACCGCGTCATCGCGGGCCTGACGAGGGTGGTGCCATCGGCATGACCGACCTTGGTGCGACGGCAAGGAAGCCGTCATCGCTGTTCACGCAGTCACCACCCAGCCCCTCGGACCCGGGCCGACGCAACGATGCGCGGACGCCCGGCGGCAGCACTCCCGACATGCCCCAGCGCACCCCCCGGAGAGCAGACCGATGACCAACCCGTACGTGCCCGTCCTCGTCCTGATGGGGATCGGGGCCGTCCTGGCTCTCGGCGGGGTCGCCGCGAGCGCCGTGATCGGCCCCAAGAGGTACAACCGCGCCAAGCTCGACGCGTACGAGTGCGGCATCGAGCCCACCCCGCACGCCGTCGGCGGAGGGCGCTTCCCGATCAAGTACTACCTCGTCGCGATGACCTTCATCATCTTCGACATCGAGGTGGTCTTCCTCTACCCGTGGGCGGTGGACTTCACCGTCCTGGCCACCTTCGGGCTCGTCGCCATGCTGAGCTTCCTCGCCCTGATCACCGTGCCGTTCGTCTACGAATGGCGCCGTGGCGGGTTCGAGTGGGACTAGCCGGAACCAGTTAGGGAGAACGCAGATGGGGATCGAAGAGGCTCCCTCGGGCTTCTTGCTCACGAGCGTGGAGAACCTCGCGGGGTACTTCCGCAAGGCGTCGCTGTGGCCGGTGACGTTCGGCCTGGCGTGCTGCGCCATCGAGATGATGGCGGCCGGCGCGTCGCGCTACGACCTGTCCCGCTTCGGCATGGAGGTCTTCCGGGCCTCGCCGCGGCAGGCCGACCTGATGATCGTCGCGGGTCGCGTGAGCCAGAAGATGGCGCCCGTGGTGCGCCAGGTCTACGACCAGATGTCCGAGCCCAAGTGGGTGCTGTCGATGGGCGTGTGCGCGTCGAGCGGCGGCATGTTCAACAACTACGCGATCGTGCAGGGCGTGGACCACATCGTGCCGGTCGACATCTACCTGCCCGGCTGCCCGCCGCGCCCCGAGATGCTGATCAACGCGATCCTCGCGCTGCACGAGCAGATCCAGGCGGAGCCGCTGGGCGTGAACCGGCGCGAGGCCGCCAAGGCCGCGGAGGCCGCGGCCCTCGAGGCGACCCCCACGTTCCAGATGAAGGGACTGCTGCGGTGACGAGCACCAACGACGGCTCGACGGGCCGCCCCGCGGACGACGTCCAGCGCGAGAAGGTCGCGAAGGGCGACGTGCCCGGCGACGAGCTCGTGACGGGACCGGAGGCGGGCGCCCGCGAGCCCCTCGAGGTCGTCGAGGTCCGGACGGGCATGTTCGGCGCCCACGGGTCGGGCGACACCTCGGGGTACGGCGGGCTCGTGCGTCCCGTGGTGCTGCCCGGACCGAGCGCGCGCCCGTACGGCGGCTGGTTCGACGAGGCCGTCGACGTCCTGGCGGAGGTCCTCGCGGAGTCCGGCGTGCGGTTCGAGGACGCGGTCGAGCAGGTCGTCGTGGACCCCCCGGGACGCCACGCCGAGCTGACGCTGCACGTGCGCCGGGACCACGTCGTGACGGTCGCCCGGGCGCTGCGCGACGAGCAGGACCTGCGCTTCGAGCTGAGCATGGGCGTCAGCGGCGTGCACTACCCGCACGACGTGGGCCGCGAGCTGCACGCCGTCTACCACCTGACCTCGGTGACCCACGGACGCAGCCTGCGCCTCGAGGTCTCCGTCCCGGACGCGGACCCGCACGTCCCGTCGACCACCTCGGTCTACCCGTCCAACGACTGGCACGAGCGCGAGACGTGGGACTTCTTCGGGATCGTGTTCGACGGCCACCCGGCCCTCGCCCGCATCGAGATGCCCGACGACTGGCCCGGCCACCCGCAGCGCAAGGACTACCCGCTCGGCGGCATCCCGGTCGAGTACAAGGGCGCCACGGTGCCCCCGCCGGACCAGAGGAGGTCGTACTCGTGAGCACCACCACGCCCCACGCCACGAAGGCGCCGTACGGGGACTTCGACGCGAGCATCCCGAGCTACGAGGCCTCGGGCGGCGACTGGGCAGACATCGCCGCCGAGGCCACCCAGCTCGGCGAGGAGCGCATCGTCGTCAACATGGGCCCCCAGCACCCGTCCACGCACGGCGTGCTGCGGCTCATGCTCGAGATCGACGGCGAGACCGTCACGGAGGCCCGCTGCGGCGTCGGCTACCTGCACACGGGCATCGAGAAGAACATGGAGTACCGGACGTGGACCCAGGGGGTCACGTTCTGCACCCGCATGGACTACCTCGCACCCCTGTTCCAGGAGACGGCCTACTGCCTGGCGGTCGAGAAGCTCCTCGGCATCACGGACGACGTCCCCGAGCGGGCGAGCGTCATCCGCGTCCTCATGATGGAGCTCAACCGCATCGCGTCCCACCTCGTGTGCCTGGGGACCGGTGGCAACGAGATGGGCGCCACGACGGTCATGACCATCTCCTTCACGGCGCGCGAGGAGATCCTGCGGATCTTCGAGGCCGTCACGGGGCTGCGCATGAACCACGCGTACGTGCGCCCGGGCGGCGTGGTCCAGGACGTCCCGCCGGACGTCGTGGCCCAGGTCCGCAAGGCCGACCCGCTGATCCGCGGCTACCTCGGGCAGCTCGGCGACCTCATGCTCGCCAACCCGATCTTCAAGGGGCGCCTGCAGGGCGTCGGTCACCTGAACCTGTCGGGGTGCATGGCGCTCGCGATCACCGGGCCGGTGCTGCGCTCGACGGGCCTGCCGTACGACGTGCGCAAGGCCGCCCCGTACTGCGGCTACGAGACGTACGACTTCGACGTCCCCACGTCGGACGAGGCCGACTGCTACTCGCGGGTCGTGCTGCGGCTCGAGGAGTGCTACCAGTCGCTGCGGATCGTCGAGCAGTGCCTCGAGCGTCTCGAGGCCACGGCGGGCCAGCCCGTCATGGTCGCCGACAAGAAGATCGCGTGGCCCGCGCAGCTCGCCGTCGGGTCGGACGGCCAGGGCAACTCGCTCGACCACATCCGGGAGATCATGGGCACCTCGATGGAGGCCCTGATCCACCACTTCAAGCTGGTCACGGAGGGCTTCCGGGTCCCGGTCGGCCAGGTGTTCCAGTCGGTCGAGCACCCGCGCGGCGAGCTGGGCGTGCACCTGGTCTCCGACGGCGGCACGCGCCCGTACCGGGCGCACTTCCGCGATCCTTCGTTCAACAACCTGCAGGCGGTCGCCGTGATGTGCGAGGGCGGCCAGGTCGCCGACGTCGTCGTCGCGGTCGCCTCGCTCGATCCGGTGCTGGGAGGGGTGGACCGATGACGCTCGAGGCCAGAAGGTCCGGATACGACGAGGCGACGTACGCGCGCCTCGCGCAGGACACCGCGGCGATCGTCGCGCGGTACCCGGAGAAGAGGTCGGCCCTGCTGCCCATGCTGCACCTGGTGCAGTCGCAGGACGGCTACGTGTCCCGCGACGGCATCGCGTTCTGCGCGGAGCAGCTGGGGATCACGGCGGCCGAGGTGTCGGCGGTCGCGACCTTCTACACCCAGTACAAGCGCCACCCCAACGGCACCTACACCGTGGGGGTCTGCACCAACACGCTGTGCGCGATCATGGGCGGCGACGAGATCTTCGACGAGCTCTCGGAGCACCTGGGGGTCGGGCACGACGAGACGACCGAGGACGGCGCCATCACGCTCGAGCGCGTCGAGTGCAACGCGGCGTGCGACTACGCGCCCGTCGTGATGGTCAACTGGGAGTTCTTCGACAACCAGACGCCCGCGGGCGCCACGCAGCTCGCGGACCGCCTCCGGGCGGGCGAGGACGTCGCCCCCACGCGTGGTGCGGCCTCGGTGTGCACGTTCAAGCAGATGAGCCGTGTGCTCGCCGGGTTCCCCGACGGTCGCGCGGACGAGGGCGTCGGGGCAGGGGGGCCCACGCTCGCCGGCCTGCGGCTCGCCCGCGACCACGACTGGACGGCACCCGGCGGCGAGGCCCCGGAGCAGGCGGACGGGTCGGCCACGGGCACGGGCGAGGCGGCCGCGGAGGGCGCCTCCGTCGTCGGGCAGGAGCAGTCCAGCGCCGAGCGCACGCCCACCACGCCCGCGGACACCACGGGCGAGACGCCCGACGCCTCGAAGGGGAAGCAGCCGTGAGCGACCGGACGATCGACCCGCTGACCCCCGTCCTCAGCGAGACCTGGGACGCGGACCGCTCCTGGACCCTCGACGCGTACGTCGCGCAGGGTGGCTGGCAGGGCCTCGCGAAGGCCCTCGCGCAGCCGCCCGCGGACGTCGTGCAGGTCGTCAAGGACTCGGGCCTGCGCGGCCGCGGCGGCGCCGGGTTCCCCACGGGCATGAAGTGGGGCTTCCTGCCCGCGCCCGACGGCGGACCCCGCTACCTCGTCGTCAACGCCGACGAGTCCGAGCCGGGCACGTGCAAGGACATCCCGCTCATGCTCGCGAGCCCCCAGCTCCTGATCGAGGGCGTGGCCATCACGTCCTACGCGATCGGGTGCGACCACGCGTTCATCTACGTGCGCGGCGAGGTCCTGCACGTGTACCGCCGCCTGCTGCGGGCCGTCGAGGAGGCCTACGCGGCCGGGTACCTGGGCAAGAACATCCAGGGGTCCGGCTTCGACCTCGACGTCACGGTCCACGCCGGGGCGGGCGCGTACATCTGCGGCGAGGAGACCGCCCTGCTCGACTCGCTCGAGGGGCTGCGCGGCCAGCCGCGCCTCAAGCCCCCGTTCCCCGCGGTCGCGGGCCTGTACGCACGGCCCACCGTGGTCAACAACGTCGAGTCCGTCGCGAGCGTGCCCGCGATCGTCAACCACGGCTCCGACTGGTTCACGTCCATGGGCACCGAGCGCTCGGCAGGCCACGGGCTGTTCTCGCTGTCGGGGCACGTGGTCCGTCCGGGGCAGTACGAGGCCCCGCTCGGCATCACGCTGCGCGAGCTCCTCGACATGGCGGGCGGCGTCCGGGGCGGGAACCGCCTGAAGTTCTGGACCCCCGGCGGGTCCTCGACCCCCCTGTTCACCGACGCGCACCTCGACACCCCGCTCGACTACGAGTCGGTCGCGGCGGCGGGCTCGATGCTGGGCACGCGCGCGCTGCAGATCTTCGACGAGACCACGTGCGTCGTGCGGGCCGTGAGCCGGTGGATGGACTTCTACGCGCACGAGTCGTGCGGCAAGTGCACGCCGTGCCGCGAGGGCACCTACTGGCTCAAGCAGATCCTGCGCCGCATCGAGACCGGTGCGGGCACCGAGGGCGACCTCGACGTCCTGCTCGACACGTGCGACAACATCCTCGGCCGCGCGTTCTGCGCGCTCGGGGACGGCGCCACCTCGCCCGTCACGAGCAGCATCGCGCTGTTCCGCGACGAGTTCGAGGCGCACATCACCGGGCGCGGCTGCCCGTTCGACCCGTCGGCCGCCGCGCTGTTCGACTACACGCCCCGGCGTGCCCCGCAGGCCCTGACGGCAGGAGCGCACTGATGACGACCACGACGCCCAAGCCGTCGACCACGGTCGCGGCGGGAGGCGCTCAGCCCCCCGCCCGTCCCGACGACGTGTCGTTCACGATCGACGGGATCGAGATGGCCGTGCCCAAGGGCACCCTGGTCATCCGGGCCGCCGAGCAGGTCGGCATCCAGATCCCGCGGTTCTGCGACCACCCGCTGCTCGCCCCCGCGGGGGCGTGCCGCCAGTGCCTCGTCGAGGTCGCGACCCCCGACCGCGAGGGCAACGTCCGCCCCATGCCCAAGCCGCAGGCCTCGTGCACGCTCGAGGCCACGCCGGGCATGGTCGTCAAGACCCAGCACACGTCCGCGGTCGCGGACAAGGCGCAGCACGGCGTCATGGAGCTCCTGCTCATCAACCACCCGCTCGACTGCCCGGTGTGCGACAAGGGCGGCGAGTGCCCCCTGCAGAACCAGGCCATGAGCAACGGTCGCGCGACGAGCCGGTTCGTCGACGTCAAGCGCACGTTCCCCAAGCCCATCGCGATCTCGACCGAGATCCTGCTCGACCGTGAGCGCTGCGTCCTGTGCCAGCGCTGCACCCGGTTCTCCGCGGAGATCGCGGGCGACGCGTTCATCGACCTGCAGAAGCGCGGCGCGCAGCAGCAGATCGGCCGCTACGACGCACGCGTCCTGGGCTTCGCCGACGCCGACTCCGAGGCGGCGGCACCCGCGGGCGCCCTGCCCTACGGCGCCCGGGCGGGCTTCGAGGCGCCCGTGGGGGCCGCGCTCGAGGACGAGTCGGGCCGTCCGTTCGCGTCCTACTTCAGCGGCAACACCGTGCAGATCTGCCCGGTCGGTGCCCTCACGGGCGCGGCCTACCGCTTCCGCTCGCGGCCCTTCGACCTGGTCTCGACGCCCGGCGTGGGGGAGCACGACGCGTGCGGTTCCGCGATCCGCGTCGACCACCGCCGCGGCGTCGTGCTGCGGCGCCTGGCGGGAGAGGACCCGCTGGTCAACGAGGAGTGGATCACCGACAAGGACCGCTTCGCGTTCACGTGGCAGGACGCGCCGGACCGCCTCACTCACCCGCTCGTGCGCGACCGCGAGGTCGACCAGGACGGGCGCCTCACGCGCGGCGAGCTGCGCCCTGCGAGCTGGGCCGAGGCCCTCGAGGTCGCGGCGGCGGGTCTGGAGCGCGCCCGCGCGGCGGGCGGCGTCGGGGTGCTTCCCGGCGGGCGCCTCACGGTCGAGGACGCGTACACGTACGGCAAGTTCGCACGGGTCGTGCTCGGCACCAACGACGTCGACCACCGCGCCCGCGTGCACTCGGCCGAGGAGGCCGAGTTCCTGGCCCACCGGGTCGCGGGCACGGGCCTGGGCGTGACGTTCGACGAGCTCGAGAAGGCGCCCGCGGTGCTCCTCGTGGCCCTCGAGGCCGAGGAGGAGGCGGGCGTGACGTTCCTGCGCCTGCGCAAGGGCGTGCACAAGCGCGGCCTGCGGGTCTTCTCCCTCGCTCCCTTCGCGAGCCGGGGCGTGCAGCGACTCGACGGCACGCTCCTGCGCGCGGCCCCGGGCACCGAGGCCGAGTGGCTCGACGTGCTCGCCTCCGGGGCGCAGACGCTGTTCGGCCACGACGGTTCCGTGGGACCCGACGCCTCCGAGTCGGTCGACGAGCCCGCCGAGGTCTCGGCCCTGCGGGACGCGCTCGCGCAGCCCGGCGCGGTGGTCCTGGTCGGCGAACGGCTCGCCGGGGTCCCCGGCGGGTACTCGGCGCTGGTGCGCCTCGTCGAGGCCACGGGGGCTCGCCTCGCGTGGATCCCGCGCCGGGCGGGCGAGCGCGGCGGGGTGGAGGCGGGCACGCTGCCGGGCCTCCTGCCCGGCGGGCGCCCCGTGCCCGACGCCGCAGCGCGCGTCGACGCGGCCGTCACCTGGGGCGTCGAGCACCTCCCGGAGGCGCCCGGTCGCGACACGGGCGACATCCTCGACGCGCTGTCCGTGGGGCAGCTCGGCGGCGTCCTCGTGGGCGGCCTGCACACCGACGACCTGCCCGACCCGGAGCACGCCCGCAAGGCGCTGGGGGCCGCAGGGTTCGTCGTGTCCCTCGAGGTGCGTGCCTCGGACGTCACGGCCCTCGCCGACGTGGTCCTGCCCGTGGCGCCGCCCGTCGAGAAGGCGGGCACGTTCGTGAGCTGGGAGGGTCGCGTGCGGTCGTTCGAGGCCGCGCTGGCCACGACCGCGATGCCCGACCACCGCGTCCTGGACGCGCTCGCCGACGCGGCCGGCGTCACGCTGGGGGCGCGGACGGTCGAGGAGGTCCGGGCGGAGATCGACCAGCTCGGCACCTGGGACGGTGCACGCCCCGCGGCGCCCTCGACCCCGACCGCGGAGCCCCCGGCGGTCGCTCCCGGCACCGCGGTCCTCGCGGGCTGGCGGCTGCTGCTCGACGCGGGGCGCGGCCAGGACGGCGAGCGCTTCCTCGCGGGCACGGCCAAGCGACCCGTGGCCCGGCTGTCCGCGGCCACCGCGGCGGCCGCCGACCTGTTCGAGGGCGACGTCGTGCGGGTCTCGACGGACCGCGGGTCGATCGAGCTGCCCGTGGTGATCACCGACATGGTCGAGCACGTCGTCTGGCTGCCGCTCGGCTCCGAGGGGTCGCGGGTCCACCGCGACCTCGGCGTGGCCCCCGGCGCGCTCGTGCGCGTCGAGCCGGTCGCCGGTCCCGGCCCGCGCACCGCCGGTGCCTCCCGGCCCGGCGGAACCACCCAGCCCACCGACGGGGGAGCATCATGAGCGGCCTGCTGAACCTCGCCCTGGTCTCCGAGGCGGCACTGGCCTCCGAGACCCCGGGCGTGCCCGGGATCGCGGCCGACTTCTCGCAGGACAACGGCTGGACGTACCTGGTCAAGGCCGTCCTCATCATCGTGTTCCTGCTCACGAGCGTGCTCATCGCGATCTGGTTCGAGCGCAAGGTCGTGGCCCGGATGCAGGTCCGTCCCGGACCCAACGTGCACGGGCCGTTCGGTCTGCTCCAGTCGCTCGCGGACGCCATGAAGCTCCTCCTCAAGGAGGACCTCACGGTCTCGGCGGCGGACAAGTTCGTGTACATCCTGGCGCCCATGATCGCGGTGTTCTGCTCGCTGCTGACCTTCGCGGTCATCCCGTTCGGGCCGAACGTCACGATCCCGTTCACCGACTACTCCACGCCCGCACAGCTCACCGACTTCCCCGTCGCGGTGCTCTACATCCTGGCGTGCGCCTCGGTGGGCGTGTACGGGATCGTGCTCGGCGGCTGGTCGTCCGGCTCGACCTACCCGCTGCTCGGCGCGGTCCGCTCGACGGCCCAGGTCATCAGCTACGAGCTCGCGATGGGCCTGGCCCTGGTGAGCGTCTTCATCATGGCCGGCTCGATGTCCACCTCGGAGATCGTCGACTCCCAGACCAGGGTCTGGTGGGCGCTCATCCTCATCCCGAGCTTCGTGATCTACATCATCGCGATGATCGGCGAGACCAACCGCCTGCCGTTCGACCTCCCCGAGGCCGAGGGCGAGCTGGTCTCGGGCTACATGACCGAGTACTCGTCCATGAAGTTCGCCTGGTTCTTCCTCGCCGAGTACATCAACATGATCAACGTCTCGGCGGTCGCGACCACGCTCTTCCTGGGCGGCTGGCGCGCCCCCTGGCCGCTGTCCGCGATCAACGACGGCATGTTCAACGAGGGCTGGTGGCCCATCCTCTGGTTCCTCGTCAAGGTCTGGGCCTTCATGTTCGTGTTCGTGTGGGTCCGCGGCACGCTCCTGCGCCTGCGCTACGACCAGTTCATGAAGTTCGGCTGGAAGATCCTCATCCCGGCCGCGCTCGCCTGGATCGTCGTGCTCTCGGTCGTCCAGGGCCTCATCCGCTTCGGCGACGTCGACAACCGCGCGATCCTCGTCGCGGCCGGCGCGCTGTTCGTGGTCGCCATGCTCGCGATCTTCCTGTGGCCGGCGCGCAAGGAACCCGGAGGGGCGGCCGAGACGGCCGGGGGAGCGACGCCGTCGGGCCCCTACCGCAAGGGCGCCACCGCGGCCCCCGAGCCCTTCGACGCCTTCGCGGGCGGCTTCCCCGTCCCGCCGCTGCCCGGCCAGACCCTGCCCAGCGCCTCGCGCCGAGCACGGCGCCTGGTCCCCGAGGACAGCCCGCCCGGTGCGGGCACCGCAGCACCCGACGCCCAGGACGAGGAGGTCCCCCGTGGCTGACTACGAGTCGTTGATCCCGCAGAGGAAGGGGCTCGGCGGTCTGCTCGCGCCGGTCGCAGGGTTCGGGGTCACGTTCTCCTCGATGTTCCGGCCGACCGTGACCGAGCAGTACCCGTTCGAGAAGGTGCCGACCAAGCCCCGCTACCACGGTCGTCACCAGCTCAACCGGTACGCGGACGGCCTGGAGAAGTGCATCGGGTGCGAGCTGTGCGCCTGGGCGTGCCCCGCGGACGCGATCTACGTCGAGGGCGCGGACAACTCCGCGCTCCCCGACGGCGCGCACCGCTCGCCCGGCGAGCGCTACGGCAGCGTCTACCAGATCAACTACCTGCGCTGCATCTTCTGCGGGCTGTGCATCGAGGCGTGCCCCACCCGGGCGCTCACCATGACCAACGAGTACGAGCTCACCGGACCCACCCGCGAGGGGCTGATCTGGGAGAAGGAAGACCTCCTCGCGCCGCTGCGCGAGGGCATGCTCGCCGCCCCGCACCCCATGGTGCCCGGCACGAGCGACACCGACTACTACCGGGGAGAGGTGACCGGGCCCGTGCCCGAGCAGATCGACTGGGTGCGTGAGCACCGGCCCGACGACCCGACCCTGCCGCCCGTCGAGGACCCTGCGGCCGCGCGGCGCCCCGAGGTCCGCAAGGTGGTCCGGTGACCGTCAGCGGGGGAGAGGTCGTCCTGTTCTGGGTCCTCGCCCCCCTCATGGTCCTGGCCGCGCTCGGCCTGCTGTTCGCCCGCAAGGCCGTGCACGCCGCGGTCTGCGTCGTGTTCGTCATGATCAGCCTCGCGATCCTCTACATCGCGCAGGAGGCGGCGTTCCTGGGCGTCGTCCAGATCGTCGTCTACACGGGCGCCGTGATGATGCTGTTCCTGTTCGTGCTCATGCTCGTGGGCGTCGACGCCTCGGACTCGCTCGTCGAGACCATCCGCGGCCAGCGGGTCGTCGGGTGGCTGCTGGGTCTGGGACTCGGTTCCGTGCTCGTCGGGGTGATCGCGCAGTCGACGTTCCCGCCCTCGGTGGGACTCACCGCGGCCAACGCCGAGACCAACCCCGTCGCGCTGGCCCGGATCCTGTTCGCCGACTACGTGTTCGCGCTCGAGGTCGTCGGCATCCTGCTCGTGACCGCGGCCATCGCGGCCCTGGTCCTGACCCACCGTCGCCGGCTGGTCCCGCGCGTGGGTCAGCGGCAGATCTCCGACGCCAAGGTCGCCGCGCTCGCCGAGGGCGGGCTCCTCACGCCCCTCCCGGCGCCCGGCGTCTACGCGCAGAACAACGCCATGGACACGCCCGCGCTCGACCCGCAGGGACGGCCCATCGAGCACTCGGTCTCGCGCATCCTGCGCATCCGCGGTCAGGAGCGGTCCGCGGGCCGCATCCTCGCCAAGGAGCGGGCCGTGCTCCTCGAGCACGAGCCCGAGCTGACGTCCAGGCGCTTCCCCGAGCTCTCGGCGGCCACCGACGAGGAGGTCGCCGCGGACCTGTCCGGGCAGACCCGGGCGCCCGCGTCCGGCCAGGAAGCCACCGGTACGGCGGACGGCCCGACCGGGTCGACCACGCCCACGAGCCCCGCCGGACCGACGACCGAGCACGGGAAGGAGAGCTGACATGGAGCTGACCAACTACCTGGTCCTCGCCGCGATCCTCTTCGCGATCGGTGCCACGACCGTGCTGCTGCGACGCAACGCGATCATCGTCTTCATGGGCATCGAGCTCATGCTCAACGCCACGAACCTGACGTTCGTGACGTTCGCCCGCATGCACGGCGACCTGCACGGTCAGGTCATCGCCTTCTTCGTGATGGTGGTGGCCGCGGCCGAGGTCGTCGTGGGGCTCGCGATCATCGTGGCCATCTTCCGTACCCGCCGCTCGGCCTCGGTCGACGACGTCAACCTGCTGAAGAACTGAGAGGGCAGGCATGCCAACGGTGACTCTGCTTCCGGCACTCGCGCACGCCCTGCCGGCGGCGCTGCCGGCCGCCCTGTCGACACAGGAGGTCGTCCCTGCCACGACGGTCGTGCCCGGGCCGTTCCTGCTGGCCCCGCTGCTGATCCTGCTGCCCCTGCTGGGAGCCGCGATCCTGCTCCTCGCAGGACGGCGCAGCGACCGCTGGGGCGCGTGGTTCGGGGTGCTCATGTCCGCGGCGTCGTTCGTGGTCGCGCTCGTCGTGTTCTTCTCGATGCTGAGCCTGCCCCCGGACGAGCGGGTGGTCGACCACCGACTGTTCGACTGGATCGCCGCCGGCGGCCTCGACGTGGGCGTGGGCCTGCGGCTCGACCCGCTGTCCGTGACGTTCGTGCTGCTCGTGACGTTCGTCGGCACCCTCATCCACGTGTACGCGGTCGCGTACATGGAGCACGACAAGGACAGGCGGCGGTTCTTCGCGTACCTCAACCTGTTCGTCGCGGCCATGCTGGTCCTGGTCCTCGCGGACTCCTACCTGGTGCTCTTCGTCGGCTGGGAGGGCGTGGGCCTGGCGTCCTACCTGCTCATCGGGTTCTGGAACCACGAGCGGGAGAACGCGGTGGCCGCCAAGAAGGCGTTCATCATGAACCGCGTGGGCGACCTCGGGCTGATCGTCGCGCTCATGCTCATGTTCGCGGGCTTCGGCGCGGTCGACTTCGCGACGGTCTTCGCCGACGCGCCGGAGGCGGGCACGGCCCTGCTGACCGCGATCGGTCTGGCGCTCCTGGTCGCCGCGTGCGGCAAGTCGGCGCAGTTCCCGCTCCAGGCGTGGCTCGGTGACGCCATGGCGGGTCCCACGCCCGTCTCGGCCCTGATCCACGCGGCCACGATGGTCACCGCGGGCGTCTACCTGGTCGTCCGCTCGGCACCCATCTACGAGGGGGCCCCGACGGCGCAGCTCGTCGTGGTCGTCGTCGGTGCGGTCACGCTCCTGTTCGGGGCGATCATCGGTTGCGCCAAGGACGACATCAAGAAGGCCCTGGCGGCCTCGACCATGTCGCAGATCGGCTACATGATCCTCGCGGCGGGCCTGGGGCCCATCGGGTACGCGTTCGCGATCTTCCACCTCGTGACGCACGGCTTCTTCAAGGCCGGGATGTTCCTCGGGGCGGGCTCGGTCATGCACGGCATGAACGACGGGGTCGACATGCGGCGCTTCGGTGCGCTGTCGAGGTACATGAAGGTCACGTGGATCACGTTCGGCCTGGGCTGGCTCGCGATCCTGGGCATCCCGCCGTTCTCCGGGTTCTGGTCGAAGGACAAGATCATCGAGGCGGCGTTCGTCCCGATCGACGGGCAGGAGTGGCGCGCGTGGGTCTTCGGCGGCGTCGCGCTGCTGGGGGCCGGGATCACGGCGTTCTACATGTCGCGCCTGTTCTTCATGACCTTCCACGGGCACAAGCGCTGGAACGACGGGTCGGGGAGCCCCACGGGGCCGCTCTCGACCGACGGACCCGTGCAGCACCCGCACGAGTCCCCCCTGCTCATGACGGCCCCCATGGTCGTCCTCGCGGTCGGGTCGGTGGCCCTCGGTGGCCTCCTGGCGTTCGGCAACGGGTTCGTCGACTGGCTCTCGCCCGTCACGGGGCACGTCGAGCACGCCGACCCGGTGCTCCCGGTGTGGGCCCTCGTCACGCTGACCCTGGTGCTCGTCCTGCTGGGCGTGCTGCTGGCCTGGCGCCAGTTCGCGGTCTCCCGCGTGCCGATCGTCCCGCCGCGCGGCTCGGTCCTCACGCGGGCAGCACGCAAGGACCTGTACCAGGACCAGGTCAACGAGGCCGTGTTCATGCGGCCCGGGCAGTACCTCACGCGGTCCCTCGTCTACGGGGACCGGCAGATGGTCGACGGCGGCTGGATGGGTCTGGCCGGTCTCGTCGGAGCGACGGGGGAGAAGTTGCGCGGCATGCAGAACGGATTCGTCAGGTCGTACGCGGCGACGATGCTCGCCGGCCTGATCGTGATCGTCGCGGTGGTCCTCGCCGTGACCACCGGAACAGGGAGCTGAGGGAACGATGACCACCGAGATTCCCTGGCTGACGCTCCTGATCGCCCTGCCGCTCGTCGGTGCGGCGGCCGTCTGGGGCCTGGGCGCGACGTCCGCGCGCAAGCACCTGCGGACCGTGGCCGTGGTGTTCGGGCTCGCCGAGCTGGTGCTGCTGGGCCTGGCGATCAGCGCGTTCGACACGTCCGACGCGGGCACGGTCCAGCTGACCGAGACGCACGCCTGGATCCCGCAGCTCGGCGTGAGCTACGCGGTGGGGGCCGACGGCGTCGCGCTCCTGCTGGTCGGGCTGTCCGTCCTGCTGGTCCCGCTCGTGATCCTGGCTGCGTGGCGCGAGCAGGACGGCGACCTCGCCAAGCTCCGCCACTACCTGGGGCTCGTGCTGCTCCTGGAGGCGTTCATGGTCGCGGTCTTCGTGGCCCGCGACGTGTTCTTCTTCTACGTGCTGTTCGAGGCCATGCTGATCCCGGTCTACTTCATGATCGGCGGCTTCGGGGGTGGCGCCCAGCGGCGGTACGCGGCCGTGAAGTTCCTGCTCTTCTCGCTCGCTGGCGGGCTCGTCATGCTCGTCGCGGTGATCGCGCTGTACCTCAACGGTCCGGGGGGCGAGCAGGGCTTCCTGACCCAGAACCTGGTGGACCACTTCGCGGCGAACCCGCTGCCGGTCAGCGTGGAGCGCCTGCTGTTCCTGGGCTTCTTCCTGGCCTTCGCGATCAAGGCGCCCCTCTTCCCCGTCCACACCTGGTTGCCCGACGCCGCCGAGCACGCCCCTGCGGGCACCTCGACGCTGCTCGTGGGCGTCCTGGACAAGGTGGGGACGTTCGGGATGCTGACGCTGTGCCTGCCGCTGTTCCCGCACGCGAGCCAGTGGGCGGCGCCCGTCGTCGTGGTGCTCGCGGTGGTGTCGATCCTCTACGGCGCGCTCATGGCGATCGGCCAGAGCGACATCATGCGGCTCATCGCGTACACGTCGGTGTCGCACTTCGGGTTCATCGTCCTCGGGATCTTCTCGTTCACGTCGCTGAGCGTGTCCGGGGCGTCGTTCTACATGTTCAACCACGGGATCTCGACGGGTGCGCTGTTCCTGCTCGCCGGGTTCCTGGTCGCGCGGCACCCGACGCGCTCGCGCCGGCTCGCGGACTACGGCGGGCTCCAGCGGGTCACGCCGGTCCTCGCGGGGACGTTCCTCGTGGCGGGCCTCTCGGCCCTGTCGCTGCCCGGGCTCTCGACCTTCGTGTCCGAGATCATGGTGCTCGTCGGGACGTTCTCCCGGAGCCACCCGGCCGCTCTCGTGGCCGTCCTCGGCGTGGTCCTCGCGGCCCTGTACGTCCTGCTCACCTACCAGAAGGTCTTCACGGGCAAGGCCCCGCACGACCTCGTGGGCACCCCGGACCTCGGGGCGCGCGAGAAGTGGGTCGTCGCGCCGCTGATCGTCGCCCTCCTGGCCCTGGGCTTCTACCCGGCTCCCGCGCTGGACCTCGTGCGCGAGCCCGCGCAGGTGACCATGACGGCCGTGGGGCTCGAGGACCCGGCCACCACCCCCGATCTCCTCAGCGTTGAAGGGAGCGACTCGTGACCCCCGCAGCCGCCTTCGTGGCCCCCACGATCGAGTGGGCCTACCTGGTCCCGGTGATCGTCGTCCTGGTCGCCGGCGTGGTCGGCGTGCTCGTCGAGGCCTTCGTGCCGGACCGGGCGCGCCGGGCGGTGCAGCTCGTGCTGGCGCTCGGCGCCCTGGCCGGGGCGCTCACGTCGATCGTCCTGCTGTGGCCCGACGTGCTCGAGCGCAACGGCGTGCGGGTCCTGGGCGGTGCGCTCGTCGTCGACCCGTTCGGCCTCGCGGTGCAGGGCATCGTGGTGGTCCTCGCGCTCCTCGCGACGCTCGTGGTCGCGGACCGCACCTCGACCAAGCAGGACGCGTTCGCCCCCACGGGGGCCGCCGTGCCCGGCTCGGCGTACGAGGACCTGGCCCGGCGCCGCGGCCTGGAGCAGACCGAGGTCTACCCGCTCGTGCTCTTCGCGGTCGGCGGCATGATGATCTTCCCGGCGACGGGCGACCTGCTCACGATGTTCGTCGCGCTCGAGGTGCTCTCGCTCCCGCTGTACGTGCTCACGGCGCTCGCGCGCCGCCGTCGGCTCCTGTCGCAGGAGGCCTCGTTCAAGTACTTCCTGCTGGGGGCGTTCGCGTCCGCGATCTTCATCTTCGGGGTCGCGCTCGTCTACGGCTTCGCGGGCTCGGTGCAGCTCGCGGAGGTCCGCGGCGCGCTGCTGGGAGGCACGGGCCTCGACGGCATGACGAGCCTCGTGCTGCTCGGCCTCGTGATGGTGCTCACCGGGCTGCTGTTCAAGGTGGGGGCGGCGCCGTTCCACTCGTGGACCCCTGACGTCTACCAGGGGGCCCCCACGCCCATCACGGGCTTCATGGCGGCCTGCACCAAGGCGGCGGCCTTCGGGGCGCTCCTGAGGGTGCTGTACGTCGTCGGGCAGGCCCTGCCGCCCGACCTCCAGGAGAAGCTCGTGGTCGCGCTGTGGGTCGTCGCGATCCTGACGATGGTCGTCGGGACCGTGATCGGCGTCGTCCAGACGGACATGAAGCGCCTGCTCGCCTACTCCTCGATCGCGCACGCGGGCTTCCTGATCGTGGCCCTCGTCGGCTTCGGCGAGCTGAGCGGGTTCGGCGTCCGGGCGCTGCTGTTCTACCTGCTCGCGTACGGCCTGGCGACGATCGGCGCGTTCGCGGTCGTGACGCTCGTGCGGGAGCGCGCACCGCAGCCGGTCGTGGTCCCCGCGGAGGTGGACCTCGCCACGGTGGGCGCCGGGGCAGGCGCGGGGGCCTCCGGCACGGCGGCGTCCGCCGGGTCGGACGTGCCCGACGCCGGAGCGGTCCTCGGCGAGGCCACGCACCTCAGCGAGTGGGCCGGGCTCGGCAGGCGCAGCCCGTGGCTCGCGGGGGCGTTCGCGCTCTTCCTCCTCTCGATGGCCGGGATCCCGCTCACGGCCGGCTTCATCGCGAAGTTCACCGCGTTCCAGTCGGCGGTCGCGGTCGGGGCCTGGCCCCTGGCGCTGATCGGCGTGCTGGCCTCGGCCGTCGCGGTCTTCTTCTACGTGCGCATCATCGTGCTGATGTTCTTCACGCCCACGCCCACGCCCACGCCCACGCCGCAGGGAGCGGGCGGCCCGGGGACGGCGCCCGACGGTGCGTCGTCGACGGGTGGCGGGACGAGCCCGGTCGCGGCGCTCACGAGCCGGGTCACGGTCGTGAGGTCGGAGGGATTCACCACGGTCGCCATCGCGATCTGTGTGATCGGCGTCATCCTTCTCGGCGTTTTGCCCTCCTCGGTTCTCGATCTTGCCTTCGAGGCGGCTAAGTTCAGACCGTGACCACTGTGCCACCCGTCTCCACGACGGCGATCCCCCTGACCGATCCGGAGCTCGCCGCGACGCTCACCGCACGCCTCACGACTGTCGAGGCGAGGTTGAGCGACGCCGTCGCGCAGTCCGACGGGCTCGCGGACTCCGCGTCCCGCCACCTCGTGAACGCCGGCGGCAAGCGCCTGCGTCCTCTCCTCGCACTGCTGTGCGCGGAGCTGGGCGACGGCGACCGGCCCGAGGTGGTGGAGGCGGCGGTCGTCGTCGAGCTCACCCACCTGGCCTCGCTCTACCACGACGACGTCATGGACTCGGCGCCCGTGCGGCGCGGGGCTCCGTCGGCGCACGCCGTGTGGGGCAACTCCGTCGCGATCCTCATCGGCGACCTGCTGTTCGCCCGCGCGGCGTCGACGGTCGCCGCGCTGGGACCGGAGGCCGTGCTCATCCAGGCGCGGACCTTCGAGCGGCTGTGCCTGGGCCAGCTCCACGAGACGACGGGCCCCTCGGGGTCCGACGACCCCGTCGAGCACTACCTGGGCGTCCTCGCGGACAAGACCGCGTCGCTGCTCGCGACGTCGGCCCGCCTCGGCGCCATGTTCGGCGGCTGCGACGCGTCGGTGGTCGAGGTCGTCGCGGAGTACGGCGAGAAGCTGGGCGTCGCGTTCCAGCTCGCCGACGACGTGCTCGACCTCGCGTCCTCGGGGGCCGAGTCCGGCAAGACGCCGGGCACGGACCTGCGGGAGAAGGTGCCGACCATGCCGGCCCTGCTGCTGCGCGCCCGGGTCGCGGCGGGAACGGGCACCGCGGCCGACGCGGAGCTCGTCGACCTGCTCGACTCCGACCTGTCGGGGGACGAGGAGCTCGCGTCCGCGGTCTCGGCGCTCCGCGCGCACGAGGTCCTGGGCGAGACCCGGGCGCTCGCCGTGGGGTGGGCGCAGGCGGCGATCGCCGAGCTCGAGCCCCTCCCGGCAGGACCGGTCAAGGAGGCGCTCGTCTCGTTCGCCCAGGCGCTGGCGGACCGCGCGGCCTGAGGCGCAGCCGCGTGCCCGCCGTCGCCCGCGGGTCGAGACGCCACGTACGAGCGGGTGACGCCGAGATCGTGAACGAGAGGGAGTGCAGGATGTCCCAGCCCGCGCCGACCTGCGTGGCCGCCGTATGAGCGACCTGGCGATCGGGTTCCGCGGTGAGCGGTTCCGGCCGGTCCCGGGCGGGACCTTCGACGTCGGGCGCGACGGCGACCTGGGGATCGAGGACAACCCGTACCTCCACCGTCGCTTCCTGCGGTTCACGCACGACCACGGCGTCTGGTGGCTGGCGAACGTCGGGTCGTCGATCTCCGCGACGGTCTGCGACGCCGGGGGTGGTGTGCAGTCGTGGCTGTCTCCCGGGGGCCGGCTGCCGCTCGTCCTCCCGTCGATGTCGGTCGTGTTCACGGCCGGACCGACCACCTATGTGCTCCAGGTCGAGCTCCAGGACGCCCCGTACCGGCCGGTCCGGTCGGAGGCGCCGTCCGGGGGAGCCACCACGATCGCGGCCGTCGCCTTCACGATCACCCAGAAGCAGCTCCTCCTCGCCCTCGCAGAGCCCGTGCTGGGCAGCGGGGGGACGGTGCCCTCGGAGGTCCCGACCGCGGCCGACGCGGCCCGCAGGCTCGGGTGGGCCGCCGACCGCTTCCACCGCAAGCTCGACGACGTGTGCGACAAGCTCGACCGCGTCGGTGTGGAGGGCCTGCGCGGCGGGTCCGGCGCGCCCGCCACGAACCGTCGGGCGCGGCTCGTGGAGTACGCGGTGGCCTCCCGCCTCGTCACGGCCGAAGACCTGCACCTGCTCGACCTGGTGGGCGAGCTCTCCTGACGGTCCTCGCGCCCGCCGCCCCGCCCGGGGCCGGTGCGCCGCCCTGGGCTGGTGCGCCGCCCGGCCCTGCCTAGACTGTCGGGGCCTGGTGGACCACGAAGAGGAGTGAGCGTGCCGACGACCCTGCAGTTCCCGAGCGAGCAGTTTCCCGCCTACCCCGGGGTGGG
The DNA here is from genome assembly GCF_059651515.1 of Oerskovia sp. 140933. Lineage (NCBI taxonomy): Bacteria > Bacillati > Actinomycetota > Actinomycetes > Micrococcales > Cellulomonadaceae > Oerskovia > Oerskovia sp. 140933. The sequence continues at coordinate 741 of NZ_JAMXIO010000005.1, read as the reverse complement.
CCTCGTGCAGCCCTCGGGGTGGCAGCCCCTTCCCGAGGTGGGTCTGCCGCTCGCACTCGCCAAGGACGCGGCCGACGGCGAGTTCCGGGCGAACGTCATCACGGTGCTCAACCGTGTCCGGGCGGAGCACACGCTCGACCAGGCCGTCGGCGAGGTCGTCGCGCGCCTCACCGGGCTCCCGCAGTTCCAGGAGCTCGGGAGGTCGGAGATCGAGGTGCAGGGCAACGCCGGGTTCCGGATCGAGGGGCTCTTCGCCGAGCCGACGCTCGGCATGCTCGTCCAGGCCGTGCGGATCGTCCTCGTGGACCGCGGGCCGGTCAAGGACCTGGTGCAGGTGACGGGCTCCTGCACCGGCGCGCAGATGCCGAGCACCCTGCCGGAGATCCGTGCGATCCAGGACAGCCTGAGCATCGTCGTGTGAGCCCCCTGCGGTACCGCCGGGCGGTGGCCGGGGTCGCTTCCCGACGCACCGGCGCGCCCCGCGGCACGTAACATTCGGCCGGATCCTGAGACGCGATTCCACCAGGCGAGATCCGCTGTCAGTGTGGAGATTCACCTCAGACGTACAATCGAGTTCTCCCGTTGGCAGCCGTGGACCTCCCGGACAGCCCGGGCGACCGGTCCGCCCAGTCCTGCGGCTCGACCTCCCTCCTCGACCGGAAGGCGTTCTTTCTTGTGAGCAGCTCTCGTCCTTTGCGTGTGGCTATCGTCGGTGCTGGTCCGGCTGGGATCTATGCGGCG